>DGRV01000030.1:0-5553 GCA_002391225.1 Christensenella sp. UBA4379 | reverse complement strand
GTGGCGATGTAGCCGGGCCCGATGCCGTTGCACTGGATGTTGTGCCCGCCGTATTCCGAGCAGATGTTGCGGGTCAGCATCTTGAGGCCGCCCTTGGCCGCGGCGTAGGCGGACACCGTCTCGCGGCCCAGCTCGCTCATCATGGAGCAGATGTTGATGATCTTGCCGTGGCCCTTCTTGATCATCCCGGGGATGACGGCCTTGGCGCAGATGAAGGGGGCGTTCAGGTCCACGTCGATGACGGCACGGAAGTCCGCCGCGCTCATTTCGATCATGGGGATGCGCTTGATGATGCCGGCGTTGTTGACCAGGATGTCGATGGTGCCGACTTCTTCCTCGATCTGCTTGACGAGGGCCTGCACAGCGGCCTCGTCGGTCACGTTGCAGGTGTAGCCGTGGGCCTTGATGCCCTTGGCGGCGTAAGCGTCGATGCCCATCTGGGTCTTTTCCGGGTTCAGGTCGTTGAAAACGATGGTCGCGCCGGCGGCGGCGAAGGCTTCCGCGATCGCAAAGCCGATGCCGTAGGAAGCGCCGGTGATCCAGGCTACTTTGCCTTTCAGGCTGAAAGCGTTCATGTCCATGGGATGCATCCTCCTTTTTTGTTTGGGGATTAGAAGCTGGGGACTAGGGACTGGGGATTAGGGATTAGCTGGTCTTGTCTTCCGCTTTAAGGCCTGGCGGCAGCTTGCTGCCGCCGAATCCCTATTCCCTATTCCCTACTCCCTTAAAAAACTTATCTCAATTCCGTCGTCGGAATTTCGTCCATGTCGTCAAAAGCCTGGTTTTCGCCGCCCATGGCCCAGATGAAGGTGTAGTTGCTGGTGCCGGCGCCGGCGTGGATGGACCAGGAGGGGGAGATGACGGCCTGCTCGTTCTGCATGACGATGTGGCGGGTCTCCTTGCCTTCGCCCATCATGTGGAAGACCACGTTGTTTTCCGGCACCTCAAAGTAGAAGTAGACTTCCATCCGGCGCTCGTGGGTGTGCACGGGCATCGTGTTCCAGACGGAGCCGGGGTCCAGCCGGGTCATGCCCATCGACAGCTGACAGGTTTTGAGCACGGAGGGGTGGATGAACTGGTTGATGGTGCGCTTGTTGGCAGTCTCCATCGCGCCCAGGGGCTTCTTCGCGGCGTCCGCGATTTTGAGCAGCCTCGTTTCATAGGAGCGGTGGGCCGGGGCGGAGACGATGTAGAACTTGGCGGGCTTGGCCACGTCGTCCGAGCAGAAGAGCACTTCCTTCGCGCCCATCGTGATGTACAGGCAGTCCTTATAGTCCAGCTCGTAGACCGTGCCGTCCACGGACACCTTGCCGGAGCCGCCGACGTTGAACATGCCCAGCTCCCGGCGCTCCAGGAAATACTGGGTGCCGAAGTTGTGCCAGATGTCGATGCCCTTGTCCAGCGGCACCGTTTCATTGACCGGCATGATGCCCAACGTCACCATCCGGTCCACGTGGCTGTAGACGGCGTTCACCGTGTCCGGGGTGAAGAGGGTCTCGATCAGGAATTCCTTCCGGGTCTCTTCGGTGGTGTAGCGCTTGAAATCGCGCTGATTGCAGGAATAACGAATATCCATTGGGAAACAACGCCTCCTCGCTGGTATCAAAGATTACTTCTTATTGTAGTGGTTTTTTTGATTTCCGTCAATTGGAAATTAACAACCTTTGTATTCAAGCAGGCGGCGGTTGTAGTCCACCCAGAAATCGTTGTCCGCTTCGTCCAGGATGAAGTAAGAGCGGTAATCCTCCCGGATCAGGTTGCCCATGCGGGCCAAGCCGGCGTTCAGGTGCCGGGACAGGATCGGCACCACGTCCGTAGCCTTCCCCTCCCGGATGGTTTTGAGCAGCTGTTCGTGGTCGCTCACGATGTCCTTGTACCCCAGCGTCCCCACGAAGTCCAGCATCCGGAAGCGTTCGTAGTTCATGTCGCTCTGCAGCCATTCCCAGATACCGCCGCAATGCATGTGCTCAAACCAGAACTGGTGCATCGCGCTGTCCAGGCGGAAGAATTCCTTTTCGTCCACCCTGTCCGCCTGGATGTGGAGCTGCTGCAGGCGCAGGTTGTGCTCCAGCTCCTCCAGCATCAGCGGGGAGGGGCGGGAGGCGATAAAATCCCGGATCACCCAGGATTCCACCGCCGTGCGCAGATGAATCATCTGATGGACAGCGGACAGGCGGATCAGCGTGGCGGTCGCCCCCTTGTAGGGAACGACCTCCATCAGGCCGATGTCCTGCAGGCGCTGAAAGGCGTTGCGGACGGTGGGCCGGGTGACGGAAAAGGCGTCGCACGTCCCGGCCTCGCTGATTTTTTCCCCGGGCTTGATGTCCAGCGTGATGATTTTTCGCTTCAGCGTTTCAAAAATCGTGGTACCGATATCGCTCATGTTCTCACCGTTCCCAAATCAGCGGAACCGGGCCGCGCTTTGGGCGGCCCCGGTCCGTAATGGTTGATTTATTGTATATGATGCCCGCGGATTTGTCAAAGGAGGGACGGGATCCAGAGGGACACGAAGGGCACGAAGGTGACCAGCAGCAGCACGCACAGGTTGCAGATCAGGAAAGGCGCGGAGGCCTTGAACACGTCCACGATGGACATGCCGCTGATTTTGCTGCCGACGTTCAGGCACATGCCCACCGGCGGGGTGACCAGGCCGATGGCTAGGCCCACCACCAGGATCATGCCGAAGGTGATTTCATTCATGCCCAGCTGGGACATGACGGGCATCAGGATCGGGGCGATCAGCAGGATGCAGGGCACCACGTCCAGGAAGGTGCCCAGCACCAGGATCAGAAGGTCGAAGAGGATGAAGATGACCCAAGTGGGGATGCTGGACCCCAGGATGAAATTGGCGATGGCCTGCGGCACCTGCTTGATGGCCAGAATGTAGGTAAAGATGTTGGTAAACCCGCCGATGATCATGATGGTGGCGGTCATGATGGCCGTCTTCTTGAGGGCGGCCCAGATGTGCTTCCACTTGAGCTCGCGGTACACGAAGGCGCCGACCACCAGCGCGTAGACCACGGCGACCGCCGCGCTTTCACTGGCCGTGGTGATGCCGAAGGTGGTGAACACCAGGATCATGACCGGCATCAGCAGGGCGACCAGACCGTCGATGACGACCTTTTTCCGGCCGCCGTCGATCTTGGCCTCGATTTTATGATAGCCGCGCTTTTCCGAAACGATCCAGACCACCGCCAGCTGGAACAGGCCGATCAGGATGCCGGGGATGACGCCGCCCATAAACAGCTTGCCGACAGACACCCCGGAGACCATGGCGAACATCAGCATCGGGATGGAGGGCGGGATGATCATGCCGACGGTGGAGGAGGCGACGGTGACGCCGGTGGAGAACTCGTTGGAATAGCCCTGCTTGTTCATGTCCGGGATCAGGATGGAGCCCAGGGCAGAGGTATCGGCCACGGAGGAACCGGTGATGCCGCCGAAGATCATGGAGGCGACCACGTTGACCTCGCCCAGGCCGCCCCGGAAGGGCTTGCAGATCAGCAGGGCGAAGTTGATCAGCCGCTTGGTCAGGCCGCCGTGGTTCATCAGTTCGCCCGACAGCATGAACAGGGGCATGGCGATCAGGATGTAAGAGTTGAGGCCGGAAAAGACCCGCTGGGGCAGCATCATCAGGAAGGAGGGGTTATCCGCCAGGAAATACAGGATGCCCGCCCCGCCCAGGGAATAGCCGATCGGTACGCCGATCAGGATAAAGAAAACAAGAGAAGCGAATAAAATGATCAGATTCATACCTGTCCCTCCGGAAGCTCGTCATCCGTATTGTAGCCGCTGTCCGCGGGCTCGATGTGGACAAACAGTCCCAGCATGTCCACCAGGACATAGAAGATCGTCAGGCCGAAGGTAATCGGCACGAAGACGTAGAAGACGCCCATCGGGAGATGGGAGTTCTGCGAAAGCAGATGGCCGACCTGGCCGATCCAACGGCAGGAATAAATGAACATGACCACGCAGACAAAGAGGATCGTCAGATCAATCAGCATGGTGGAGATGATCTTTTGCACCCGGCCCTTTGCTGCGAACTTATCCGCCAGGAAGGAAATGGCGATATGCTGCTTTTCCCGGATCGCCAGTGCGGAGCCGAACAGGGTGATAAAAATAAAGGACATGGTCAGGAATTCTTCCAGGGCGGCAAAGGAAATGCCGAAGAAATAGCGCAGCACGATGGTCACCGTGACGCCCACGGCCAGGAACGCCGCCAGGATCATCAGGATGACGGACAGCGTCTTGTCCAGAATTTTGATGGCTTTATTCATGAAAACACCTTCTTCTTGTCTTAAAAAAGCCTGACTTTCAGCCAGGCTTTTTTTCAAGGGACCTCTGGTATTACTTTCCTTCCGCCAGGGACTTGACCAGGTCCAGTTCTTCCTGGGAGAAATACTTCAGGTTGTTCACGAAGTGATCGTACACCGGAGCGCAGGCATCGATGAAGGCCTGGCGTTCTTCGGCGGTGGGGGTGTAGACGTCGCAGCCGGCCTGCTTCATTTCTTCCAGACGGGCTTCAGCGTTTTCCAGGGAGATCTTGTTCTCGGTTTCCACGAACAGCCAGGCGGCGTCGGAAAGGACCTTCTGATATTCTTCCGGCAGGGAGCGGTAGAAGGCGGCGTTCATGGTCATCACTTCGGGATGATACTGGTAGTTCACGTACAGGATGTACTTCTGCACTTCGTAGAGCTTCTGGTCGTAGATGGTGGCGATGGGGTTTTCCTGACCGTCCACGGTGCCCTGCTTGAGGGCCATGTAGACGTCCGCCAGAGGCATGGAGATGTAGGAAGCGCCCAGGGTGGTCATGCAGACGGTGATGGCTTCGATGGAGGGGGTGCGGAGCTTGAGGCCCTTCATGTCGGCCGGGGTCACGATGCGGCGCTTGGAGTTGGTGATCTGGCGGGCGCCGCCGTCGCCGATGGCCAGGACTTTAAGGCCGTTGGCTTCCGCGTCGTCAGAGATGAGGCTAAACACCCGCTCGTCCTTGGCGGCCCGCATCAGGGCTTCCTGATTGTCAAAGAAGAAGGGCATCAGGAACAGGTTCAGCTTCTTGGAGATGGTGTCGAAGGGGCCGCCAACAAAGGCTTCCAGCATGCCCATGCGCATGGATTCCTGCATGTCCGGCTCGGAGCCGAGGACAGCCGCGGGGTACAGCTCGATCTGAACCTTGCCTTCGGTCTTTTCTTCCACATACTTTTCAAACTCCAGCAGGGCGATGTGGCGCGGATGGGCCGTGCTCATGGTGTGGCCCAGCTTGATGGTGTAGGTCTGATCCGCGGAAGCGGCCGGAACCAGCGCGCAGGACAGCAGAGCGGCCAAAACGAGGGTCAGGGCGATGATGCGTTTCATGATACTGCCTCCTCTTTCGATGATGGTGGTTGTTTGCAAACACTTTAAAAAAGTGTTTTCACTTTAGTCGATTTGATAATAGCATACAGGAAATGAATTGTCAACGGCTTTTTCCGTCCTTCCTTGAAAAACAAGTGGAATAAATGCCGGAAAAGACAAAAAAGGGCCGCCAGCGAGTGATATGCTCCCCCTGAAGTA
>DGRV01000070.1:309-25218 GCA_002391225.1 Christensenella sp. UBA4379 | reverse complement strand
CTGTTTTCAGCGAGAACGGGCCGGCAGGCCCTGGATGTCGAAGACGCGAGAGGCAAAGGCGAGGGGGTCCCCGATAGGGGGACGTGTCCCCCTATCGTTTTAGGAATCTAATGGCAGAACGCCCTCCCGGGTCAGGACCGGGATCACGTCCCCGTGAAACACCAGGTCCGCAACCCGGTCCGCCGGGGTCTCCTCCCGGTTGATAACGATCAGGTGATCTCCCCGGAAGCCTTCGATAAAGGAGGCTGCCGGCTCCACAGACAGGGAGGTGCCGGCCACGATCAGCGTGTCCGCGGAGGCGATCTCCCGCTTGGCGCCGATGCAAACATAATAGGGCAGCGGCTCCCCGTAGAGGACCACGGAGGGCTTCACGATCCCTCCACAGGCGTCGCAGCGGGGAACGCCGTCCGTCTCCGTGATTTTGGACAGGGGATACGAGGCCCCGCAGTCAATACATTCGTTTTCATGGACGGAGCCGTGGAGCTCGTATACCCGCAGGCTGCCCGCCGCCCGGTGCAGACCGTCGATGTTCTGGGTCACGATGCCGCGGAGCCTGTCTTCCTGTTCCAGGCGGAAGAGCCAGCGGTGCACGGCGTTGGGCCGAGCCTCCGGGCAGATCATATACCGCCGGTAAAAGTCAAAAAAACGGTCCGGATGGAGGGTAAAAAACGAACGGCTCAGGATCATCTCCGGCGAAAGGCCGTCGAAGGTCCGGCTGTACAGTCCTCCCGGAGAGCGGAAATCCGGGATGCCACTGGCCGTCGACACCCCCGCCCCGCCGAAAAACACAATCCGCCGGGACCGCCCGATGATTCGCCTCAGCGCCCCGTCTTCATGCCGCTCCACCCTGTCACCGCCTTACCCGTAAAAGATCAGGGCTGCCACAGAAGTAATCCGCAGCAGCTCCAACTTAACACAAAATTTAAAAAATACACTGTATAGTATTATTCCCCCTGAAGCAGAAATCTCCGGGAGGTTTGGAGGGGCCGCAGCCCCTCCATGATCAATCCGCAGCGGCGGCATGTACGTCGCGAGGAGTATTTTTGCGGAGCATCGCCTGCGATGCGGGAGCAAAAATACATACCTTGCGCCTTTGCCGCCCGGGAGGACCGAAGGTCCGAGAGGCAAAGGCGAGGGGGGGGCCCGATGGGGGGACAAAGTCCCCCCATCGAGAGGCTGTGCCTCAGTTTTCTTCGTCTTCTTACTCCACATGAGACAAGGCAGGGCCGACGGGGCGGACGTCCACCACGAAGCAGCAGCCTGTGTCAAAGACCTGCTCCATCTTGCGGACGAACTCGTCCACCTGGGCGACGGGCACGAAGTTCAGGGTGGTTCCGGCAAAGCCGCCGCCGTGCACCCGCCAGGCTCCGCTGCCCTCCAGCATGGTCCGGGCCATTTCAAGGGCCACCGCCATGGGCTGGCTCGCGCCGGGGACGTGGACGTTCTGCAGCAGCATCCAACTGCTTTGGCCCGATTCGTTGATCAGGCGCAGAAAGGCGTCCCGGTCCCCGCTGCGCAGGTTTTCCGTCTGGCGGCGGACCCGGGCGTTTTCGTCAAAGAAGTGCAGGGCCCGCAGCACCGCGCGGTCCCCCGCTTTTTCGCGCAGGGCGGGAACGGACATCAGGACCTGCTCCTTCTGCACCCGGCGCAGGACCTCTTCGCCGAAATATTCGGCTACCGCCGTCATTTCCTCGCGGATGGCGGCGTACTCATCCGTCAGGTCGTCGTGACTGCCGCGGCTGTTGACCACCACCATGGCGTAGCCCATGTCGGAAAAGCTGACCTGCATGGGCTCGACCTTGGGGTCGGCGGTCTTAAAATCAATCGCCACGATCCCTCCGACGCTGCAGGCCATCTGGTCCATCAGGCCGCAGGGCTTCCCGAAGTAGACGTTTTCCGCGTACTGGGAGATCTGGGCGCGGAGCACCGCGTCCATCCGAAAACCGTTGTACATGGCGTCCAGCATGGCGCACAAAAGCACCTCCATCGCCGCGGAGGAGGAAAGGCCGCTGCCAGATAGCACGTCCGAGGTAATGGCCGCGTCAAAGCCGCCGACCGTGAAGCCATGCTCCCGCATGCCCGCCGCCACGCCGCGGACCAGGGCCGCCGTGGTGCCCTTTTCCTCCGGGCGGACGCTCAGGTCCGTCAGGGAGAGCTCCAGCATGGGATAGCCCTCGCTCATCAGGCGGACCGTCTGATCCGCCCTGGGAGACACCGCGGCGATCATGTCCAGGTTTACCGCCGCCGCCAGCACCCGGCCCTTCTGGTGGTCCGTATGGTTGCCGGCGATTTCCACCCGCCCCGGCGCGCTCAAAAGGTACAGCTTTTCGCTGCTGTTGAACAGCTCCATATGTCGCTTGACGCATTGCTTATACCGGGTTGCCTGGGCGCAGAGCATGCCGTCCCTGCTGCCGTACAGGCGAGTCATTTCTTCCATGCACTGCGCCGTCTGCAGGTAGCGCATCATTCTTGAGTAGGTACTGCTCATGTCGGATCCTCCGCTTTTGTCGCGTCATATACTTCCTGCCAGATGGACAGGAATTCCTGAAGCCCGCCTTCTTCGAGGACAGACTGGAAATGATCCCAGCTTTCGTCCGTGAGCTGGTCCTCCCCCAGCACCCACCGGGCGATCTGCATATCGACCTCGTAGCCGAGCACGGCCTGCAGGGCCGCGACCCGCTCTTTCTGGGCGTCGGTCAGATCGTAGTGCGGGAAGGGGCGGACGCAGTATTCGTTCAGCCTTGCGCGCTCCTTGATCAGGGACGTCAGATATTCGTCCGAGAAGGACAGCTCAAACTCGTCCGCGCTGATGCCCGGCGGGGTCGTGCCGCTCATGATCAGCGCCTGGGAAATGTAACTGGAGTTTTCGCTCACCGTCTGAAGGACGCGCCAGGTACCGTCGCCGTCCACCACGTAGTCCACGTTTTCCTTGCCGATGGACATGAGCTTGGCCCCTTCGATGGAATAGAGGGTATCCACCCAGCGAAGGGCGGTTTCCGGGTCCTTGCAGGCCGTGGTCAGGGCGAACACGCCGGGGAATACGTGGCCGGTCAGGTCCCTGTACCGCCGGGTTCCCTCATGGGAAAGGGGCATCAGCATCTCGTAATCCCTTGTCCATTCCGCCGGGAAGAGGCTGCCCAGGTCCGTCGTCAGGATGATGCCGTACAGCTGGGCGCTGTCCTTGCTGGTCACCTGGCGCATGGTGTCGTTCTGGTAAAAGCCGTTTTCGTCCAGAAGGCCGCGGCTGTACATGTCAGCGCACCAGGAGACGAAGGGACGGTAAGCCTCCTCCAGGGGGGCAAAGCGCACCGTGCCGGCGTCGTCCACAAAGAGGTTATAGTCGTTGGCCACGATGCCGAAGGCGTGGGCCAGGAATTTGAGGTCGAAGGGGCCCAGGAAGGAAAGGGGCACCTCGTCCTGCCGGCCGTTCTGGTTGGGGTCCCGGGTCTTAAACGCGGTCAGCACCGCCTCCAGGCTGGTCAGATCCTCCGGGGCTTCCAGCTTCAGGCGGTTCAGCCAGGTGCGGTTGATCCACATGGCGTTCTGGGCCGGGGTCATGGCGATGTAGGGCAGGGAGACGATCTGCCCGCCGGGCAGGGAAAGCTCCTGGCGGTAATCCGGATGCTCGGACAGGATCCGGCTCAGATTCGGGCAGAAGCTCTCCAGCAGGGGGGCCAGGTCCATCAGCACGCCGCGCTCGTAGAGGCGCTTCATCTGGCTGGTGGTCAGGTTGGCCTTGAACAGCACGTCCGGAAGCTCGCTCCCGGGCTGCATGCTTTCCTTTTTGGTTTCCCACTCCTCCAGGGTGCCCGCCTGCTCAAAGCCGAAGGAAATCCCGGTCAGCTCGGTCATGCGTTCAAAAAACAGGCAGTCCGCCCAAACGCGATAGGTGTTGGCCCCGTCGAATCCGGCCATCGTCATCAGCGCTTCCCCGCTGGTTTCCGAAAGCGCCGGCAGCGTCATCAAAAGCAGGCAGACGCACAGCACCATGCTCAGAACACGTCGGTTCATTTCTTTCCCCTTTCCCGTCTTCAGAGGCCCGCCGCTCAGGGACGGCGCCCGGATGCAGGACATCAGCCCTTCAGGCCGTCCTCCTGGCGCTGCATGTTTTCCACCACGATGTCGTAGATGTCGCCCAGGGTGGCGCAGTATTCCAGCACCTGCCAGGGCTCGTTGGTGTGGTAGTGGATTTTGATCAGGTCCTCGTCGCCGACGGCCAGCAGGCAGTCGCCCTTGATGTTTTCACGGATGTAATCGCCGATCTTGTCTTCGTCCAGATCATGTCCTTCAATCAGCAGCTGGGTGTCAAAACGAAATTCAAGCATGGTTACATTCTCCTTTTTTAGAAACTGTTTAATCCTTTATAATACGTCTCACATCTGCTCAGGGGGTGATCAGGGGGAAACTTCCCCCTGATTAAAATCCGCAGCAGCGGCTTCGCCGGTGCGAGGAGTATTTTTGCGAAGCAGGCTTGACCTGCGAGAGCAAAAATACGTTCCTTGCGGATTTGCCGCCCGGGGCTGTGAGGGCCAGGAGATTGTGCCAGTGGCACAATCTCACCGAACAGCGGGCCGGTAGGCCCTGGAGAAGGTCCGAGAGGCAAATCCGATGGGGTGTTCGTGAGGGGGTTCTGAGGGCCCGGAAAACAGGCCAGTGGCCTGTTTTCACCGAAGAACGGGCCGGCAGGCACTGGTTAAGTCCCCCTCGCGGTATTCACAGTAATACAACTCCCTTTTCCTCGCAGATCTTCCGGGTCGTTCCGTCCCAGTAGGAGCTCTGCACTTCCCCGATGTGCGCCTTGCCCAGCAGCAGCATGCACAGCCGGCTCTGGCCGATGCCGCCGCCCATGGTGGCCGGCAGCTCCCCGTTCAGGAGCATCCGGTGGAAGGGCAGATTCCGCCGCTCGTCGCAGTGGGCCTGGGCCAGCTGCCTGTCCAGGGATTCCGGGGATACCCGGATGCCCATGGAGGAAATCTCGAACGCGCAGGAAAGCACGTCGTTCCAGAACATGATGTCCCCGTTCAGCTCCCAGTCGTCATAGTCCGGCGCGCGGCCGTCGTGGATCTTCCCGGAGCGCAGGCGCTTGCCGATCTGCAGGATGCAAGCGGTCCTGTGCTCGCGCAGGTAGGCGTTTTCCCGCTCCTTGGGGGTCTTGTCGGGATACAGGTCCTCCAGCTCCTGGGTGGTGACGAAGCTGACGTTCCTCTCCAGACGGACCGGCAGCTGCGGATAGGTCCACTTGAGCATGTCCAGCGTCACACAGATGGCGGAAACGATGCGGTCCATCGTCTCGCGTAGGGTGTCCATCGTCCTTTCCTCGGGACGGATGACCTTCTCCCAGTCCCACTGGTCCACGTAGACGGAATGGAGGTTGTCCAGCTCCTCGTCCCGGCGAATGGCGTTCATATCGGTATACAGGCCGGTCCCCTCCGGAAAGCCGTAGCGCTTGAGGGCCAGGCGCTTCCACTTGGCCAGGGAATGGACCACCTCTGCCGTCTCCCCCGTTTCCAGGACGTCGAAGGACACCGGGCGCTCCACGCCGTTCAGGTTGTCGTTAAGGCCGGAATTCCCGTCCACAAACAGCGGAGCGGAAACACGCTTTAAGTTCAGCGCATGGGACAGGTTCCCCTGGAACAGCTTTTTAATGACCGAAATCGCTTCCTGCGTTTCATACAGGTTCAGCACGGATCGGTACCCGTCCGGAATCACGGTGCGGCTCATGGCCTTCACCTCCTGACAAGATATGCACGGCCTTTTCCCGTTCATGCGATCCGAAAAAAGGCCTTAGGATTATCATAGTGCAAAACGCTCAAATGTCAAGCAAAGAATTTTTATGCGGGCAGAAAAGGCGCCCAGGCTTCGCAGAGCCTGTCCAGGCTCCAGGCGGCGTTGGCCGGGCTGGTGGAGGGCAGGACAGTGCAGGGCAGGCGCGTATCCTTCTGCTGAAATCGCTGATACAGCCGTCCGGCCAGGCTGCCGTTGGCCAGCACCGTCCGGATATTTGCCTGAGACAGGATTTTGCTCAGGTCCGTCGGCGTGACGTTTTTGATGTCCTGGTCCATGGAGCCGTCCACCTCGCAGCAAAGGGCGGCGTCCCACAGGGCGATATGGCGGCGCAGCAGGAGGGCTTTTCGCGCCGGGATGTCGGCGGGAAGCTCCTCCCCGTAAACTTTGGCCAGCATGGGCCAGAAGCGGTTGCGAGGATGGCCGTAGTAAAAGCCAATTTCCCGGCTTTTGACGGAGGGAAAGGAGCCCAGCACCAGCACCGTGCAGCCCCCGTCCGCCACCGGCTCAAAGGGATGTTCCAGCATCGCCGTCCTCCAGCCTCCGCCGCTCCAGGTCGTAGAGCATCACCGCGCAGGCGACCGCCGCGTTCAGGGACTCGGCCCCGCCCCGCATGGGCAGCTTCACCTTCTGCATGGCCAGGGCCTTGACTGCTTCCGTCAGCCCCGCCCCCTCGTTTCCGATCAGAAGGACTGTCTTTTCCGCGTCCGCGGGGCGGGCGTAAAAAGGCGTCCCATCCAGGGCGCCGGCCAGGGAACGGTAGCCCTGCGCGTGAAGATCCCGGATCGTCTCCGGGAGGCACTGGGACAGGCAGACCGGCACGCGGAACACCGCGCCCATCGAGGCCCGCAGCGTCTTGGGCGAAAAGGGATCCGCGCATCCAGGAGTGATCAGCAGGCCGCCCGCCCCCAGGGCGTCCAGCGTGCGCAGGACGGTGCCGACGTTGCCCGGGTCCTGTACGTCCTCCAGGGCAACGATCACCGGGGTTTCCAGCCTTTCCGTCAGGGAAGGCAGCGGGCAGAGGGCCGCGATCCCCTGGGGAGAACGGACGTCGCAGACGGCGGCCAGCACCGATTCCGACACTGGCTGAACCGGGACACGGGCCTGCTCCGCCTGCCCGATCAGGGCGGCGTAGCGCTCCGCTGCATCCTCCCGAAGCAGGAGGGTCTGGCAGCATCCGGCCTTCAGCGCCTCCCCGGCCATGTGCTCCCCTTCGGCCAGGAAAAGCCCCTGACAGCGGCGTTCCTTCGCCGGGCCGTTCAGGGCCTTCCAGGCCTGGACCTTCGGGTTATGGACGCTCGACAAAAGCGGCAGCATAATGTTTCTCCAGCAGGGCCGTCGTGTTCGGCAGGAGGGCGCACAGGGGCTTCAGCTTTTCCAGCGTCTCCCGCTTTTCCGCCTGGGGCAGGACATAGCACAGCATCCCGTAATCCAGGGCCGTCCGGATGCCTCCGGCCATCCAGTTCTGGGCGATCATCAGGAAGCCCTTGAGGGCGCGGACGCAGGACAGGGAAAGGGGCTCTCCCCCCTGCGCAAAGATCCCGCGTATCTGGGCGATCAGGGCCGTGGTTTCGGCGTTCAGTTCGGACTTCTTGGCGACGATTTCCTCCCGCAGGGCCTTTTCCCGGACGGGTGCCCAGGGCAGGCGCCTGTTCAGCCCGTCTTCCGGCTCTTCCCCGCTCTCTTTGACGGGGATCACGGGGACAAAGACAGTACTTTTCACCGCGGGCGGGGTCTGGAGCAGTTGGGTCATGCCCCTCTCCACAGGCGTTTCCTCCTCCACCAGTGTGACGACGGCGGATTCTCCGCAGCCTGACAGCTCGTCCCAGAACGGGACCACAGGCACGCCCAGGGCGGCGGCAAAAGCCTCCGCGGCCAGCCGGGTGTCCGCCGGGTGGTCCGGGCACAGGCACAAAAGCTGCCGGTCCGAGGCGGCCCAGGCCGTCAGCGTGGCTTCCGCCAGGGCCGGTTCATAGGCAAAGCCCCGCTCCCGCAAGGCGGCGCAGAGATGGTCCTGCACGGTCTTTACGGGCGTTTCCTCCGCGGCGGAGGTCCTTTGGACGGCGCACTGGGCGGCCAGGTCCCTGGCCCGCTCGTCGAGCTCATCCCGCTCGCTCCGGATGGCTTCGATCTGGGCTTTCAGCTCCTCCAGCCGCTCGTGGGCTTTGGTTTCTTCCTCTTTCCAGGAAGCCGCCGCCTTTTCCATCACTTCCCGGGCAAAGGCTTCTTCGTCGGCCTTCGCCTTTTCCAGGTTCATGACGGCCATCAGACGTTCCGCCTCCAGGTCCTGCACCTGGGCGCGCAGGGCGGACAGGGCCGCCTCCGCGGCGGGCTCCGCCTTGATCGGCGCCGGCGTCGCCGGGCTCTCCTGGACCTTTTTGCCGTTCTTTTCCTTGGCGGCCTTGGCGGCTTTTTCCTGCTTTTCGGTCTTCTCGGATTTTTCCGCCTTTTCCGCCTTTTCAGACTTCTCCTGCTTATTCTTCTGGTCCTTCTTATCCGGCTTTCCGGGCTTTTCGTCCGCCGCCTTCCCGGAGGGATTCTTTTTGCCCTCTTCCTCCGGCTGTTTTCTGTCCTGCTGGCCTCTGCGGCTCTTTTCCACCGCCTGGGCCAGGGAATGGTTGGCCCCGTTCTCCTGGGACGGCGGCAGAACCGCGTGATACAGCGGCGTCCCCACCTGGGAGATCACCACCGCTTCGGGGGTCTTCTTGCCGCCCTCCTCTTCGCCCTTCATGCTGGCCACCATCTGGCCGTTGAGCTCGCGGATGAGGTCCAGGGCGGTCTTGGGCTCCGCCGGGACCAGGGAGACGGCGGTCTCTTCCTGTTCTTCCGATGGCTCGGAAATGACCGCCTGATTCTCCGTCTTCTCCGGTTCCGCTTCCGCCGGGGCTTCCTGCTTGGGCCAGTAGAACAGCCTCGTTCCCCCGTCCGGGGTCGTCACGGAGAACAGCCGCGCGTCGTCCGGCGGCAGGGGCCGGGCGCCGGGCAGGTCTTCGCCGCTGTCCTTATTCACCGGGCCGTGGATGCGGCCGCCGTGGCGGGCGTACACCTGGGGCGTGGCCCCCTCCTGCAGCTTAGCGTCGGAGACGACTTCATAAAAAGCGCCCGCGGGAATGGCTTCCACGGCGTTTGAATAGATGATGTAACGGTTCTTTTCCCCCTTGGAGGGAGCGTAGTTCTTGTTGGGCCGGAGCTTGCCGTTTTCTTTGGGGGACTCCCGCAGATCCATCACGCACAGACTGCCGGTTTTGCGCATCCTGTCCTTGAAGGTGCGCTGTTCGTTCTTGTCCGGGACGATCCGGATATAGCCGTCGTCCCGGTACACCGCTTGGTCCTCCGGGGAGATGGGCCCGCCGCTCAGCAGCAGAGGCCGCACCCTGAAATGCCCGCGCTGAGGATTATCCTCCTCCAGCCAGCCGAGCACGAGCTGACCATTTAATTCCATATATATTATTCTCCCACAAAATTTGAAAATTCGTAATTCTTCATGCGTAATGCGTAATTGCAAGTTGGCGCTTTCTGCTGTTTTAACAGCTTTCTCCGCCGCCGAAGGCGGCGAATTACGCATTACGCATTATACACTACGCATTATTTATCAGGGTCTTTGTATTCTGACTTCATATACGTCATCTTCCGCGGGGTCGCCGAAGACGTCGTGGCCGCAGGAAATCGTCCGGCGGATCACGAAAGCGTCTGGCCCGTCGGCGCGGATGGACAGGCTGCCCGTCTGCAGGACGGGCTTTTTGCGCAGGCTGAGCAGGGCGCGGACCTGCTCCTGCAGCTCCATGTCCTCATGGCCCCAGGGGAAGGTGCCGCGGTTGTACGGGTCCGCCGTGCCCTGCACGCCGCACTCGTCCCCGTAATAGACACAGGGGATCCCAGGCAGGGAAACGATGGCGCGGAGCATGGTCAAAAGCCTCTGCTTGCCCAGGGCCAGCTGATGGGCCGGCACCGGCTGCTGGGTTTTGTTTTCATGGTCCTCTTCCCCCCACGCAAGGCCGCACAGCAGGCTCAGGATCCTGGGGCGGTCGTGGCTGCCCATCAGGTTCATCAGGCTGTAATAGAAGGGGGCGGGATAGTTTTCCTGCTGGCTTTCCACCAGCCGGCACACCGCCCCGGCGTCGCAGCGGTGCAGAAGGAAGTCAATCAGGACGATCCTCAGGGGGTAGTTCATCACGCTGTCCACGGTGTCGCCCAGGCAGTACGAGCGCATCTGTCCGTAGGTGACCTTATGGCTGGCGTCCTCCCAGACTTCGCCCAGGATCACCGCGTCGTCCTTGACCGCGCGGACGGACTTACGCAGGCGGCGCAGGTAGTCCATCGGCAGTTCGTCCGCCACGTCCAGCCGCCAGCCGGAAGCCCCGCTCTGGACCCAGCGCTGCACGATGCCGCCCTCGCCCAGGAAGTATTCCTGCAGCTCGGGGTTTTCCTTGTCCAGGCAGGGCAGAGTCTTGATGCCCCACCAGCTCTCGTAATCGTCGGGCCACTTTCTGAACTTGTACCAGTCCTTCCAGACGGAATCCTTGTCCCGGTAGGCCCCACCGCTCTGATAACGGCCATAAAAGTCAAAATACTTGCTGTCCGCACCGGTGTGGCTGAACACGCCGTCCAGCATCACATGGATGCCCAGCCTGTCCGCCTCGGCGCACAGGTGTTCAAAGTCCTCTTTGGTGCCCAGCATCGGGTCCACCTGCTCGTAGTCGCCCGTGTCGTAGCGGTGGTTGGAGCGGCTTTTGAAAATGGGGTTCAGGTACAAAACGGTGACCCCGAGGCTTTTGAGATAGGGCAGCTTCATCTCGATCCCCTTGAGGGTACCGCCGAAAAAGTCCAGGCTGTAATTGTCCTTGACCTTCACCGCGTCCACCCGGCGCAGGGGAACGTCGTCCCAGTTCTGGTGGATCAGGAGATTTTTGCGGTCCGAACGGGGCCGGCCGGTCCGATAGAAGCGGTCCGGGAAGATCTGGTACATGACGCCTTTGCGCAGGTATTCGGGCGTCCGATATTGAGGGTCGTAGACGGTGATCTGAAACGGCTTTGGTTCCGGGCCGGAGGTCACGCCGACACCGCCCAGGCCGTCCCAGGCGTTGCCGTAGTATTCCCCGGCGCCGTCCCGGTTTTCCACGTAGAAGAAATACTCGCAGATCGCCGGCTTTTCCGGCGTTCTCAGGCGGATTTCATAGCTGTCCGACTCCGCGTAGATCATCGGCAGGAAGGAGCGGACCCCGTTCACCGACCAGATGAGAACGGCCTGGCCCACGTTGACGGCGCCGAACAGGCGCAAACGCACCGGCCTGCCGCATGGGACCGCGCCCAGGGGCGCCCGGCATTCCGCGCTGCGGGAATTATGATACAGCTGCAAAGGCAATCATCTCCGAACATATCAGGAAAAGTTATTTTTTGATCAGGCGGCCGACGGGCAGGCTGATGAAATAGATCACCGCCGCGCACAGCACCACCGCGGCGCCGACGCCGGTATCCCACTGATAGGCGAACACCAGGCCGCTGACGCCGGCGACCAGGCTGATCAGCACCGCGAACAGGGCGTTCTGCGCCGCGGTCCGGGACAGGTTTCTGGCGGCGGCCGCCGGCAGGATCAGCAGGGCGTTGATCAGCAGCACGCCGACCCAGCGGATGGCCAGCATGACCGCCACCGCCACCAGGCAGACAAAGGCGTACTCGACCCACTTGGCCTTGACCCCGCGGGACAGGGCCAGCTCCGGGTTGACCGCGGAAAGGAGGAGGGGGTTATACAGGGCCACCCAGCACACGATCCCCGCGACCAGGGCGATCAGCAGCCACAGCAGGTCTCCCCGGCTCACGCTCAGGATGTCGCCGGTGAGCAGGGCGGAATAGCTGGCAAACTTCCCGCCCCTGGAGAGGATCAGCAGGCCCAGGGCGATCCCCGTAGAGGAAAACACGCTGATGATGGTGTCCGCCGAGGCGCTGCCAGAACGGTTGATGCGGCTGATCATCAGGGCCCAGAAGATGCCGAAGACGATCAGGCTGACCGTGATGTTGGAAACGCCCAGCAGCATCCCCAGGCCCACCCCGGCCAGGGCGCTGTGGCCCAGGGCGTCCGAAAAGAACGCCATGCGCTGGTTGACCGCCATCGTGCCCAGCAGGGCCAGCAGCGGGGTCAGAAGGAGCATGGCCAGCAGGGCGTTTTTCATGAAGGTGTAGCGGAACGGCTCAAAGGGCAGCACCGCGTCCATCGCCTGATAGAGAAAGTCCATCAGCCCGCCTCCCTTCCGCCCCAGAGGGAAGATACCGGAAAGACCTCCCGGAAGGCCTTGCTTTCAAAGACCTCCCGCGCAGAGCCCTCCGCCAGCACCTTTTTGTCCAAAAGGATTACGTGGTCTGCGTACTTCTGTACCACCGCCCAGTCGTGGGAGACCAGGAGGATGGCCAGATGATGGGTGCGCGTCAGCTCCGTCACCACGTCCAGGAAGAGGGACAGGCCGTTCTGGTCCACGCCTGATACCGGCTCGTCCAGGATCAGCAGGTCCGGCAGGGGGTACAGGGCCAGGGCCAGCAGCACCCGCTGCAGCTCCCCGCCGCTCAGGTTCCCCAGCTGCCGGTCCAGCAGGCTGTCCGCCCGGGCGATGGCCAGGGTTTCCTTGGCCTGGGCCCGGACCTTGGCGCTGACCCCCAGCCACACGGGCCGGCGGGACATGGCCGCGGCCATCAGGTCGCAGACCGTCAGCGGCATCTGCTTGTCAAAGGGGAAGTGCTGGGGCACATACCCCGTGCGGATCGCCCCGAAGTGCTTGCCGTGAGCGTCCTGATGCTCGATCACCCCGCGGTAGCCCACCTGGGACAACAGGGCGCGGATGAACGTGGTCTTGCCCGCCCCGTTCGGCCCCACCAGGGCCGTCAGCTGTCCGCAGTGGATATGGACGGTCACGTCCGACAGCAGGGTTTCCCCCTGGGCCGTCACCGTCAGCCCGTTGACCGCCACGCGGCACAGGCGGCAGGCGCTGTGCCTGTCCGCGCTGAGTACCTTGTCCAGATTCATTCGAGTTCAGCACCCGTTTCCGTGTCCAGGCCGTCTTCCGGCATCTCGGGGATTTCGTCCGTCTGGGGGGCCGCCTCGGCGCCGCCCTCGAACTCCCTGCGCAGCTGTGTTTCGATTTCCTCGGCGATTTCCGGGTGCTCCTTGAGGAACAGGCGGGTATTGTCCCTGCCCTGGCCGATGCGCTGGTCCTTGTAGGAGAACCAGGACCCGCTCTTTTGAATCAGGTCCTTCGCCACCGCCATGTCCAGCAGGCCGCTTTCGTTGCTGATACCCTGGCCGTAGAGCAGATCCACCTCGCAGCTGCGGAAGGGCGGGGCCACCTTGTTCTTGACCACCTTGATCTTGGTGCGGTTGCCGATGACCTCGGAGCCGTTTTTGATCGGCTCGCCGCGGCGGATATCCAGGCGGACGGAGGCGTAGAATTTAAGGGCGCGGCCGCCGGGGGTGGTCTCGGGGTTGCCGTACATGACGCCGACCTTTTCGCGCAGCTGGTTGATGAACAGGGCGATGGCGTTGGTCTTGCTGACCACGCCGGCGAGCTTGCGCATGGCCTGGCTCATCATGCGGGCCTGGAGGCCGACGAAGGTGTCCCCCATCTCGCCGTCGATCTCGGCGCGGGGCACCAGGGCCGCCACGGAGTCCACGACGATGACGTCGATGGCGCCGGAGCGCACCAGGGCCTCGGCGATTTCCAGGGCGTCCTCGCCGTTGTTGGGCTGGCTGATATACAGGTTGTCGATGTCGACGCCCAGGTTCCTGGCGTATTGGGGGTCCAGGGCGTGCTCGGCGTCGATATAGGCGGCGGTGCCGCCCTTTTTCTGCACCTGGGCCACCAGCTGCAGGGCTACCGTGGTTTTACCGGAGCTTTCCGGCCCGTAGATCTCGATGATGCGGCCGCGGGGAATCCCGCCGACGCCCAGGGCGAAATCCAGGTCCAGGCAGCCGGTGGACACCACGTCCACCTTCATGGTGCTGCGCTCGCCCATCTTCATCACGGTGCCCTTGCCGAACTGCTTGTCCAGCGCGGCCAGCGCCACCTCCAGCGCCCGGGCCTTTTCCTCTTTGGTATTGTTCGCGATCAGCGGGGCTTTTTCCTCAGTGTTTTTCTTTGCCATTGTCCTTCTCCTTCAGTATCGCTCAATGCGTTTCTTCCTCATGAAACACGCCCCGAAGGGACGTAAAATACAGCGCGCCCGAAACGACGGTCATCACCGCCATGGCGATGGTCAGTACCGTGCAGATGACCCTGGGCACGGGCAACAGGGCGCTCAGCACGCAGAGAAACTGCAGGGTCGTCTTGATCTTCCCCGGCATCCGGGCGGCGACCACCTGGCCCTTGCCGCTGGCCACCAGGCGCAGACCGTCCACCGCCAGCTCCCGCGCCGCCACGATGCAGACCGCCCAGGCGGGCAGAAGGCCCTGCTCGGTCAGCATGATCATGGCGGTGAGCACCAGGAGCTTGTCCGCCACGGGGTCGGCGAATTTGCCGAAGACCGTGATCAGGTTTCTTTTCCGGGCGATTTTCCCGTCCAGGAAGTCCGTCAGCGCCGCCAAAGCAAACACCCCGGCCGCCCAGGCGTATTCCTTCAGGGCAATCAGCACGCAGCAGACCGGGATCAGCAGGATCCTCAGCAGGGTCAGCCGGTTGGGCAGGTTCATTCAGATCACCTCTCCCGTCAGATCGTAGGTGTCAGCCCCGGTCAGCCGGGCCTGCACAAAGGTCCCCTCCGTCAGGGGTCGGGCGCTCGTCAGGCGGATCACGCCGTCGGCGTCCGGGGCCTCAAAGGCGCTGCGGCCGGTGTAGCCGGAGGCCGTTGTCCCCGTCACCAGCACCTTTTCCACCGCGCCGACCCGGGCCTGATTCCTGGAAAGGGAGATCTTCGCCTGGAGCCGCATCAGCCGGTCCAGCCGCTCCTGCTTGATTTCCTCGGGCACCTGGTCCGGCATGGAGAAGGCCGGCGTATCCTCTTCCGGGGAAAAGGCGAAGGCGCCCATGCGGTCAAAGCCGATCTCCTCGGTAAAGTCCATGAGCCGCTCAAAATCCTCCTCCGTTTCGCCGGGGAAGCCGACGATGAAGGTGGTGCGCAGGCAAAAGCCCATGTCCCGGGCGGTTTTGAGCATTTCCCGGGTGTGGGCCATCGTGCCCCGGCGGTTCATCTTTTTGAGCAGGGGCTCCGAGGCGTGCTGGAGCGGCAGGTCCAGGTAGCGGGTGAAAACGTCGTTGGAGGCCATGGTGGAAAGGACCTGCCCGTCCAATTCGTCCGGGTACATGTACAGGACCCTCAGCCACGAAAGGCCCTCCGTCTGAACCGCTTCGGTCAAAAGATGGTTCAGGCTGTCCCCGATGTCTTTGCCGTAGCGGGTGGTGTCCTGGGCGATGAGGATCTGCTCTTTGGCCCCTTTCCGGGCCAGGCCCTTCATTTCCGCCAGGATGTCCGCCATGGGCCTGGAGCGGTGACCGCCCCGGATCAGGGGGATCGCGCAGTAGGCGCAGCGGTTGTCGCACCCGTCGCCGATCTTGACGTAGGCCGTATAGGGCGGGGTGGTCAGCACCCGGCCGCAGGAGAAGATCGAGCCATTGCGCTCCGTTTCGCTGGGCCGCTCCCCGGAAAAGGCGCGGCGGATCAGCCGGTGCACGTCGCCGGTCTGGCCGACGCCCAGCAGGCAGTCGATCTCCGGGATGTCCCGCATCAGCTCCTCCGGGTAGCGCTGGGCCAGGCACCCCGCCACGCAGAGCACCCGGCACTTCCCGGTCCGTTTATACTGGGCCATCTCAAAGATGGTCTCGATGGACTCCTCCTTGGCGGACTCGATAAACCCGCAGGTGTTGATCAGCAGCACGTCCGCCTCCGCGGGAAACTGCGTCAGCTCAAACCCGTCCCCCTTCAGCAGATACAGCATCTGCTCCGTGTCCACACGGTTTTTGACACAGCCCAGAGAGACAACCCCAACCTTCATCGCCAAAACCGTCAACCCTCCCGTAAGTCCATAAAAATACAGGTTATTTTATCACAGAAACCACCGCCATGACAAGGAAAAGTTTGGCCCGCTGAAATCCGCCGGAGGAAGGCCGGGCAGCGCCTCCCGGGGCAGGAAAATCCCCCGCTTGAAGGGCCTTCCAAAAGCCCTAAAAGCGGGGGATGTTCGTTTGTTCAGCCGGTCCGGCGCAGGATCCGCCGGGCTTTCTCTTCCTTTTGCCTGACCGGGCGTCAGGCGTCCGGCATCTGGGCCAGCACCTTCCCGATGGGGTCCCGGATGATCAGCTGGGCCATATCGTCCCGGGGGGTGGGGTCGCGGTTGATCAGCACCAGGCGGTTGCCCCGGTAATAGGACAGGAAGCCGGCGGCGGGATAGACCGTCAGGGAGGTGCCGCCGACGATCAGCAGGTCCGCCCGGACGATCTCGTGCAGGGCGTCCTCGATGGTGTCGTTGTCGAGCCCCTCCTCATAGAGCACCACGTCCGGCTTGATCATCCCGCCGCAGGAGCAGCGGGGCACGCCCTCCGTTTTCAGAATATAGTCCAGCCCGTAGGCCTTTCGGCACTTCATGCAGTGGTTGCGCAGGACGCTGCCGTGCAGCTCGCAGACGTGGCGGCTGCCGGCCTTCTGATGGAGGCCGTCGATGTTCTGGGTGATGACGGCGGTCAGCTTGCCCCTTTCCTCCCAGCGGGCCAGCTTTTCGTGAGCGGGGTTCGGTTTTGCGTCCGGGCAGAGCATCTTTTCACGATAAAAACGATAGAACTCCTCCGGATGGTTCAGGAAAAAATGATGGCTCAGGATCTCCTCCGGGGGCCAGGCGTAATGCTGGTGATACAGCCCGTCCACGCTGCGGAAATCCGGGATTCCGCTCTCGGTGGACACGCCCGCCCCGCCGAAAAACACGATATGTTTGGCTTCCCGGACCCATCCGGCAAGCAGGTCCAGCTTTTCCTGATCCATATGGTCCTTCCTTTCCGCGGTTTATTCCGCCTCAGAAACGATTTTGATTCCCGCGCTGGCGCCGATGCGGGAGGCCCCGGCTTCCACCATGGCCATGGCTTCGGCGTAATTGTGAATGCCGCCGGCGGCCTTGACCTTGCGGTCTGCCGGAATGGCGGCCTTCATCAGCGCCACGTCGTGGGGGGTCGCCCCGCCGGTGCCAAAGCCGGTGCTGGTCTTCACAAAGTCCGCTCCGGCCCGGACGGCGGCCTGGCAGGCCTTCGTCTTTTCTTCGTCCGTCAGGTAGCAGCACTCGATGATGACCTTGACCAGCTTGCCCGAAGCGGCCTTCACCACGGCGGCGATGTCCTTTTCCACCAGGTCAAAGCGGCCCTCTTTGGCATCCCCGACGGAGATCACCATGTCGATCTCCTCCGCCCCGTTTTCCACGGCGTTTTTAGTTTCAAAGGCCTTGGCCTCGCTGGTGCAGGCCCCCAGCGGGAAGCCGACCACCGTGCAGACCTTGACGCCGCTGCCCTGAAGCTCCTGCGCCGCCAGGGCCACCCGGACCGGGTTCACGCAGACGGAGGCAAAGTGATATTCCCGCGCCTCAGCGCACAGCTTTTTGATTTCCTCCGACGTCGCCGTCGCCTTGAGCAGGGTATGATCGATCATCCCGGCGATTTCCTGTTTCTTCATATTCATGTTCCCCTTTCAGATCTTTTTCGATCCCATATAAACATCAGAAATGTGCCCGATATCAGGTTTAAATGTACACCTTTGACCGGAAGATGTCAAGGCCGGAACAGGAGCGGCCGCCGGAGTTCCGGACAAAAAAACAGCCGGCCCTGCTTTTCTTAAAAAACAACGTCCGGCTGGCCATCGTTATTCACTTTTCCTCGCCGTTCGCCAGAGCTTCCGCCTTCCAAATATTGATGGTCAGCGCTCCATCCTGGGCGGCGGCTTCAAAGCGGATGGGGAAATCGTAGTCGTTGCGGAAAATCAGGTTGATGTTCCCGGAGCCGACCGCGGCGTCCACCCCGTGGGGGACGTAGGAAGCCCCGCTGGGCCCGTGGGCCCGGCGGCGGGTGACCGTCAGGCCCGGCAGCTGGAGCACCGCATTGTACAGGGTGGAAGCCACCTGGCAGGTACCGCCGCCGTAATTCAGCGTGGTCGTGCCGCCCGCCAGCACCGGGGCGGACTGATAGCCCACCGAGGCCTTGTAGGGGCCGACCTGCTTGTTAAAATCCAGCCGCTCCCCGGGATCCAGGACGATGTTCTCCAGCCGCTGACAGGCCACGTTCAGGTTGACGATGCGGTTGCGGTTGGCCGGCGTATCGGCCAGATTGTAATAGGAGGTGTAGACGGACAGGGGGGCATCCAGCAGGTCCTCGTCCGTCCCGCCCCGCACCTGGATCAGGCTGTCCAGCCAGTCCCCGCGGACATAGCCGTACTGGCGCTTGAAAATCACCTTGGCCCAGCCGTTTTCAAAGCCGATGATGCCAAAGCTCGCGCCTTCGTGCAGGGTGATCAGCGGGTCGCCCTCCTCCGCCGGGGCGGGCCAGATGGGCAGGTCCTTCCCCGCCGTGGTCAGATAGCTGAAAATCTCGACGCCGTAGGGCGGGGTCGAAACGCTGTCCACCGCGTAGACGGTTTCTACCCGGTCCCGCAGGAGATAGCCGACCTGGTTGTAGCAGCTGACATACAGGTATTTAGGGTCCACGCTGTAGATGTCCACCAGATAGCCCTTGCGCACGTACTGGACTGTTTCCCCGTCCGGCCTGTCCAGAATCCGCCCGGAGGAGGACACGACTGCCCGGTACAGGGGCACGGGCTCCTCCTGCTCTTCTTCCGCGCCTGCGGAAAAGCACAGCAAGAGGACCAGGGCGGAGAACAGCAGGACCAAAACCTTCCGGTGATCATTCTTTTTCATGAGCCAACTCTTCATCATCCATCCCGCCTCAGGTTTTGTCCGCCCGGTAGATGGCGATAAACAGGCACAGGTCGTGGCAGCTGGCCTCGATGCGGATGGGGAAATCGTAGCCGTTGGAAAAGCGGAAATTGAGGTCCCCGCTGGAAGCGTCGACCCCGTGGGGCAGGTAGGCCGCCCCGCTGGCCCCGTGGGGATGGCGCTCCAGCACGTTCAGGCCCGGCAGCTGCAGGACCACGTTGTACAGGGTGGAGGAAATCTGGCACGAGCCGCCGCCGTAGCCCATCTTCGTCTGCCCGTCGATCAGGACGGGGGCCGGCAGATAGCCGTTGGCCTTGGAAAACGGGCCCACGCTGTTGTTGAAGTTGAGCGATTCGCCGGGCTTCATCACCCGCTCCAGCCGGGTGCAGGCGATGACCAGGTTGTTCGTGCGGTCCGGATTATCTGCATAGAAGGTGCAGTAGGCGGCCAGGGGGGTATCGCTGTCCCCCATGGAAACGTCCCCGGCGACCGGGTAGATTTCATCCAGCAGGCGGGTGTCAATGTAGCCGTAATAGCGCTTGTGCACCAGCTTGGCGTAGCCGTTTTCCATCCCCAGGAGGGCCACCTTGGCCCCGCTGGTCAGGACGTCCAGCACCTCGGCCCTTTCGTCCGGCTCAAAGAGCACCGGCGTATCCCGGGTAATCACGGCGGTGTAGGTGAACACCTCCACCCCGTAGGGCGGGGTATGGACGGGATCGACCGGGGATACCTGGTCGATGCGGTGGCGCAGGATATAGCCGTAGCCGTTGCCGTAGCGGATCTCCACCCAGCCGGGATAGACCGCCGTCACCTGCAGCTTGTCCCCCGCGCGGTAATAGGTCAGACGCTTGGACAGGATGTCCATCTCCGCGTAGACGGTCGTCGTGGAGGTCGGATAGTTGCGGGTGATGATGGCGTCGTACAGGACGGGCCGGAGCGCTTCCTCCGCCCCCGCCGAAAATACGGGGCAGAGCAGGATCAGCGTCAGGCACAGGGCAGCCATTTTGCGTATAAACATAAAGATTATCTCCTGATCATTCATGTTCAGCGGACAGACGCGCGGCATCTGCCCAGGATGATTATACCACATCCCTCCCCCATCCTTCCCGGGCGGCGGAAAATTTTACACTTTTTTAAGAAAGCGGGCTCTTGTTCAGGCAAAGACGGAACCCGGATGAAGGAGATCATTCTCGTCCTCTTAATGCGCCAGGTTCTTTCTATCTTCACAATTCCCCACCTCCTTTATAATTTCATAAATAATCTATATTCATTTCTCCACATTCATTTATTTCAAGACCTAATTTTGATCATAATCTCCCACTCGATCTTACCTTCATTTCCTACCAACAGAAAAAGGGGCTGCTGTGTTGAGCAGCAGCCCCGCGAAAGAGGAAAAAAGGAGAGATATCAGCCTTCGATGTGGATGGTTTTCTTTTCAGGAACCTTGCGGGCGTCCTTCTTTGGCAGCTCCAGGTGCAGCACGCCGTTTTCATAGGAAGCGTGGATGTCCTCTTCACTGACCTGTTCGCCGACGTAGAAGCTGCGCCGCATGGTGCCGGTGTAGCGCTCCTGACGCAGGATCCGGCCGTTCTTGCCTTCATTGCCCTTCTCCAGGGACTTTTCGGTGGAGATGGTCAGATAGCCGTTCTCCAGGTCCAGACGGATCTCGTCCTTCTTGAAGCCGGGCAGGTCCACGTCGATCTCATAGCCGGTCTCGGTTTCCTGGATGTCCGTCTTCATCATGCGCTGAGCGTTCTTGCCGTACAGGATCCGGTCCGCGCTCGGTACGCCGCGGAAAAGGCTGCGGTCAAATTCGTCCAGCATGTCCATCAGATTCTCACCAAAGATACTCGGAAGATAACTACTCATATAAAAGCCTCCATTCATACTGCCTTACGGCTGCGCCGCGGAGCAAGTTGTGTTTTTGTTCTGTGGTCTTGGACCGCCCCGATCATTTCCTGATCGTTGACTGTATTATAGATAAAAGGTCAAAGAAAGTCAATACTTTTTCAAAAAATTTTTTTCATAAAAAAACACACCGCCGCAAGGGCTGCGGCAGCGTGCTGATTAAGAGACAAATCCAGCCGGTATCAGTCAAACTTTTTCGTGACGACCATCTTGACGCGGTGGCTCCGGATGGTGATCCGGACATTGTCCGCCAGCGCCCGCATCACCTTGCGCTCGGCGCCGTCCCAGCCGCCTTCTTCCGTCTGGGGATGGGGCAGGTCCGACGACAGCTCCTGGGGAACCAGGTTGTAGTCGTGATCCACGTCGGAGGCCATGGCTTCTTCCAGAGCGTCCCGGACCCTGCCCAGGAAGGTCTTGGTGATCTCGTTTTTCCTGGTCGTGGTGGAAGAAATCAGGCGGTACCAGCGTGTACGACTACGAAACCTACCGCTGCTACCGGAAAATCTCCGCATTGAGAACATGTGATGGGCAAAGTACCCCTGACGGTGAAAGTCCATATTCGTCAGCAAGTCTTCTTGAAGTATATCCTTCATAATAGCGCTTTATGAAAATCTGTGACAAATCCGGTGGCAGCATTGAAAGAATCATAGCCGTCTCAACTTCAGAAAACCCGCCATCAGTTTCTTCAACGGTCGCTACGATATTTTTCTTTGCAACTGCCCGTCGGCGGCAAAGATCATAGAAAAGGTTTCGTGCCACCTTGTATAACCACGCTCGCCGTTCCTTTGTTCCAAGCTCTTCAAGAAGATCCAGATTGGAAAGTGCCTTCATGAAGGTCTCCTGCAGTAGATCCTCGGCATCACTGACATTTCCGCATATCATACAGCAGTACTCTTCTCCCTTGGGCAGGCATAAATAGCTGTGCCCGATCCGGAAACCCTTCCCAAGAGCGGGATCGTCGGCGATAGCCTTATTCAGACTGATCAGTTGCGCGACAAGCGCGTCGTATGTCTCGTCGTGTATATATTTACCGCTGTATTCTTTAAAGCCCTGTGACGCGAAACCGGGTACCATTTCAAAAAAGCTGAAGCGGCGGCGGAGAGCATAATCGATAAGCGCCAGGCTTCTGTCGGCGGTATTCATCATTCCGATCAAATACAGATTTTCGGGGACGGAAAAAGGTTTGTGCGTATACGCAAGCAGTGTCTCTTCTCCCCGGTAGTCAGACTCGATTAGCTGCAGCAGTTCTCCAAATATCTTACTCATATTGCCACGGTTGATCTCATCAATGATGAAGAAATAGTCCTTTGATGAATCGCTTCGCGCCTTTTCGCAGAAATCGTAGAAAACGCCGGTTTGCAACGTAAAGTCGGCTCCGTCCGGCTTGTATCCCATGATAAAGTCTTCATAGGAATAATTCTGATGGAACTGGACAGACGCGATACGCTCCGTATCCTTCAGCCCCATCATGACATAAGCCAACCGTCTTGCCGTGAAGGTTTTGCCTACGCCAGGCGCGCCCTGCAGAATGATATTCTTTTTCCGCTTCAGCAAACCGATCAACTGATCGAGATGTTCGCTTGACATAAAGACTTCCGAAAGGAAATCCTCCCGGTTATAGTGTTCATATTGGACAGCAGCGGGTTCATCCTGTGAATTCTGCTGGCTTTGTTTCGAGGGTTTCTCCCAAAGGAAACGTTCAATGTGAAATTCACCGAGAGCTTCCATCAGCTCTGCACGAAATCTCCAGACAAAGCTTCCTGGTGTGCGGGAATCCGCCGCCTGTCCTTGAAACAGGATTGACCAGTACCGGGGCTTTCCGTTTTCCCTCATGGACAAGGGGCAGCCTGTGAGCTTATGGATTCTCTTTGCAAGGTTCGTGCAGTATCCGCTGATAGACATGGGAGATTTTCCAAAGGTCTGACCGATCTGTGAGCATGTAGCCTGCCCGCCCGCGTCATAGAACGCCGCCAGCGTTCCGCCCCAGACCGGGCCAATGACCTCCGAATTGTTCAGCAGTTTCAGCCACTCGTCCTTTGTAAAACCGGGTGAATACTCCTGAAGCGTAGGAAGCCAGCCGTCATTCATAAAGAGCGGATCATTTTCATCAAAATCCACAGCGGCGTCAGCTTGCAGATAATAACGGCTTACATAAAACACGACGTCGCAAGTTAACGTTCTAAACTGCGGGTCCGGATAGCAATCATCGGTCAAAAGGGCGTTATACGTATTGATAATTGCTTCGTTTCGGCTTATCTGCGCACAGATCTCATCACAGAGCTTATATCCGCCGATAAGGTTCTCGACAGAAGATGTACGTTTAGGGATAAAACTGGATTCCAATTCTATCGCAATCGGTCTTATTTCTCCGTATTTGTAGATATAGTATTTATCCGGATACCGGAGCCATAAGTATACGAAAACCGAAAATGACGGTATGACTGTCAATAGAGCTACGCGAAAATCGCGTATCCATGTTGGTGGAGCAAACCGTTTACATCATAAAGAAATGCTCTTGCGGGGAGGATTTGAGCACCCCAGGGGAGATGACAAAAAAGAAGAAAGTCCCTGATTTCTCAAGGACTTTCTTGGGTTGGTGGTCGCAACAGGACTCGAAGAGAAAATGGGTCTGTTTTTTTGAATCAACGGAAGCCAAAAACGTAGATTTTTCAAGGGTTTTCTGATAATCGCGAACAATGGAAAACAACCTCGTACAACCCCGGTTGGGGTACGGGTTGGGGTAAGCGTTGGGGTACGGAAAACAAGCTGCTTTGCGCCTCTTTCGGTCAGGTTATCAAACAAGAATAAGCTGAAAGAGGAAGTCATCACCATGACAAATCTGAAAAAAGAAATCATTGAAAACGGCATTCATTATACATTACATGGAGACTATTACTTCCCCAACTTGGAACTTCCTGATGTCTCCCGTCAGACCATTGAACACTATGGCCAGCTGCACCTGAATTATCTCCGGGAGCATCGCCCCGGCCTGTTCACCCGCCTGATTCTATCCGGTAAGCTTTATGAGCACCTGGCAGAAATTGACCAGACCAGCCAATGGCGAATGGAACAATTCATCCCACAGATAGTCCAGACAGAAGGCGTCAATGAAGAGTTGAAAGCAAAGGATTAATTGGCCTGGATTGGCCGGATGAACGACATCCGGCAGAAGGCAGATGAAATCATTCTGGCAGAACTGATCTATGGATAAAAGCGAAGCCGCTTCCTCGGAGCGGCTTTTTCATGTGAAGAACCCTTGTCTTGGAAACTCGCTTGAAAAAACTTCTCAATGTATGCAAAACTCCCTTGAAAAATATTTCACACAAGGCAAAAATTCTTTTTGGGTATATCAATAGTTGAATGCGGCGCCCCTCGAAAATGGCTCCATTGCTGAGCGTCAGATAGGCCATGGTGTTTTCCTGCCTTTATTTGATATGATTGACAGCCGCCTGGATAAAGCCGACAAACAGCGGATGGGGCTTGTTGGGCCGGCTCTTGAATTCGGGATGGAACTGGACGCCCACGAAGAAATCTTCTTGAGGCAGTTCGATGGTTTCCACCAGCCGTCCGTCCGGGGACAGGCCTGAAAGACATAAGCCCGCCTGCTCCAGCGTTTCCCGGTATGCGTTGGCAAATTCATAGCGATGGCGGTGGCGTTCGCTGATTTCTTTTGTTCCGTAACAATGGGCGATCACGGTGTTATCTTTGAGTACGCAGGGATATTTGCCCAGGCGCAGCGTGCCGCCCTTGTCGATTTCATCGTTCTGCCCCGGCATAAAATCGATGACTTTGTGGGGGGCGTTTTCGTCAAACTCCCGCGAGTTGGCGTTTTCCAGACCAGCCGCGTGACGGGCAAATTCGATCACGGCGATCTGCATGCCCAAGCAGATACCGAAGTACGGGATGTGATGCTCCCGGGCAAATTTCGTCGTCAGGATCATGCCCTCGATCCCCCGGCCGCCAAAACCTCCGGGCACAATCAGGCCGTCCATGGGAGACAGGGTTGCACCCACATTTTCTTCAGTCAGCGTTTCCGAATCGATCCAGGTGATGTCGATCCTGGCATCCAGGGCGTAGCCCGCGTGGCGCAGGGCTTCGGCCACGGACAGATAGGCGTCATGCAGCTGCACATATTTGCCCACCAGACCGATTTTGACCGTTTTGCTCTGATGCCGGATGCGCTCCACCAGACTTTCCCATTCTGATAGATCGGGCTGGGGCGCTTGAATGCCCAGCTCCCGGCAGACGATGGAGGAAAGATTCTTTTGCTCCAGCATCAGCGGCGCTTCGTAGAGGATGGGCAGCGTCAGGTTTTCGATCACGCAGTCGGGCTTCAC
>DGRV01000070.1:0-175 GCA_002391225.1 Christensenella sp. UBA4379 | reverse complement strand
ATGATATTGGGGCTGATGCCCATGCCCTGCAATTCCTTCACGCTGTGCTGGGTGGGCTTGGATTTGTGCTCCCCACTGGCTTTCAGGTACGGCACCAGGGTAACATGGACATACAGTGCGTTTTCCCGGCCTACCTCCAGGCCTACTTCGCGGATGGCCTCAATGAAGGGCTGGG
>DGRV01000085.1:70627-71641 GCA_002391225.1 Christensenella sp. UBA4379 | reverse complement strand
ACGGCGCTGGACGTGACGATCCAGGCCCAGATCATCCGGCTGATTTATGACCTGGTGCATAAATATCATCTGACAGCCATCTATATTACCCACGACCTGGGCGTCGTTGCTAACGTGGCGGACCGGGTGGCGGTCATGTACGCCGGGGACATCGTCGAAATCGGCACCTGCCGGGAGGTTTTTTATGAGCCTGCCCATCCTTATACCTGGGCCCTTCTTTCTTCCCTGCCGCAGCTTGGGCGGAAGGGAGAGCACCTTTATACCATCCGCGGCACGCCACCGAACCTCTATCATCAGATCACCGGGGACGCCTTCGCCCCGCGCAATCCGAACGCCCTGCAGGCTGATTTTGTGGAGCGGCCTCCGTTTTTTGATATCAGCCCCACCCACAAGGCTCGTACCTGGCTGCTGGATCCACGGGCGCCGAAGATCGACCCGCCCGAAGTCCTCGGCCGGATCCGGCATCTTGGAAAAACGGACCAGGAATCAGATAAATAGTCAGAGCAATCATCCGTAATGGAATCTTGGAGTAATCGATGCAGACAGAACAGCCATTTGTCAGCGTGCGGGACATGCACGTGACCTTCGGGGAGAGGCGTCACCGCTTTGAGGCGGTGCGTGGTGTTTCCTTTGATATCATGAAGGGGGAAACCTTTGGCCTGGTGGGGGAATCCGGTTCCGGAAAAACCACCATCGGCCGGGCGATTCTCCGCATCTACCCCCTGAGCTGCGGAGAGGTCATTTTTGACGGGCAGCGCATCAGCGGGAAGATCTCCAAGGAGCTGGACCATCAGGTGACCCAGAGAATCCAGATGATTTTCCAGGACCCGATGGCCTCCCTCAACGAACGCGCCAAGGTCGATTATATCGTCTCTGAAGGGCTTTACAATGTGGCCAAGGGGATCAGCAAGGAAGAGCGGCAGCGCCGGGTGGCCAACGCGCTGAGCGAAGTGGGGCTCCTGCCGGAGTTTGCCAGCCGTTTTCCGCATGAGTTTTCCGGCGGCCAGCGCCAGC
>DGRV01000085.1:0-70570 GCA_002391225.1 Christensenella sp. UBA4379 | reverse complement strand
CAGCGCATCGGCATCGCCCGGGCGCTGATCATGCAGCCGGAATTCATCGTAGCGGATGAACCGATTTCCGCGCTGGATGTATCCATCCGCGCTCAGGTGCTGAACCTGATGTCGGAGCTGCAGCAAAAAAGGGGCCTCACGTATCTGTTTATCTCCCACGATCTGTCCGTCATGCGCTTTATCTGCGACAGGATCGCGGTCATCCATCTGGGCGTGCTGGTGGAACTTGCGGAAACAGAGGAGCTTTTTGCCCATCCCCTGCACCCTTACACGCAGGCCCTCCTGTCAGCGGTTCCTCAGCCCTCGCCGGACGCCGCTTCGGGACAGACTCTGCTGACCTATGACGACAGCGTTCACCATTACGAAAACGACCCGCCTAAATGGACAGAACTGGTGCCAGGGCACTTTATCCTCGCCAATGAGGAAGAACTCAAACGGTACCGGAAAGCGTATGAACATGGATGAACTGCATGCCCGCGCCCGTTGCTGGGCGGAAATTTCGGAAGACGCACTGGTAAAGAACCTGAAGGAAGCGGAAAGCCTGCTGAACCCGGGGGTTCACTTGATCTGCGTACTCAAAGCGGATGGCTATGGCTTGGGGGCTGTGCAGGTAGCGGGCATCCTGTGGGAACAGGGAATCCGTCATTTCGCCGTCGCCTGCTTTGAAGAAGCCAGAGAACTGATCCACGCTTTCCCGGACGCTTTTGTCCTGGTTATGGGCGCAACGGCTCCCTGCGAGCTGGAGGAGGCGATCCGCCTTTCCATCAGGATCACCGTGGGGACGCAGGAGGAAATGCGCCTGGTGTCCGAGACGGCTGTCCGTCTGGGCACGAATGCTTTGGTGCATATCAAGCTGGATACGGGCCTGCATCGGCTCGGCTTTTCGGACCTTTCCGAACTGACGCCGGTCCTTAAAATGCCCGGTATTGTGCAGGAGGGGCTGTACAGCCATCTGGCACTCCGAGGTCCGGAACAGACAGAGGTACAGTGTGCTCTGTTCAGGAAATGCGTGGATTCCCTTTCCGCCCAGGGCTTTCAGTTTCCCATGGTTCATCTGCTGGATTCCATCGGCCTGGTCAGACGGCCGGAGGATCAGTACGGCTTTGTCCGCGTGGGCGCCTTTCTCTACGGAAATGTGCCACCTTCCTATCAGCATTTTGAGCGCAGACAGGTGGTGGTCCGCCTCTGCGCCCGGGTTACCCGCGTTTCTCCGGTGCCGCGGGGAGAGGGTGTCGGCTACAGTGACGATGCTCTGGACCGGGATACCCTGGTCGCCACTCTGTCCGCTGGCTACGTGGACGGCTACCCCCGGCTGCTATCCGGCGTTGGAGAGGTGGAGATTCACGGACAGAGAGCCCGCGTGCTGGGCAGGGTCTGCATGGACCAGATGATGGTGGACGTGACGGGGATTCCAGGCGTCCGGGAAGGGGATACCGCTGTTCTCCTCGGGGACGGCATTTCCCTCAACGAATTTGCCGCCTGGGCGGATATGAATCGGAACGAAGTCACCTGCATGATCGGCCGAAGGGTGCCGAGAATCTATCTGCGGGATGGCTCTGTGCGCGCTGTGATCAGCCGGATGAACGGCTGAAACTATGAAACGGACGGGAGACCGGCGATGAATATCAGAAAATCAACTTTGAAAGATCTGGACAGCATGCTGGCCATTTACGTCCGTGCGCGGGCGTTCATGAAGGAGCACGGCAACCCCAACCAGTGGGGGCCGAACCAATGGCCGCCGGAAGCGCTGCTCAGGCAGGACATTCAGAATGGAAACAGCTATGTCTGCGTCAATGAACAGGACAAGGTCATCGGGACCTTCGCCTTCTTTTTCGGGAAGGACGTGGAGCCGACCTTCCTCAAGATTACCGGCGGGGCCTGGCTGGACGACAGCCCTTATGGCGTCGTACACCGGATTGCTTCGGACGGTTCTCAAAAGGGCATCGGTGCTTTCTGTCTGAACTGGGTCTATGAGCAGTGCGGCCATGTGCGGATCGATACGCACGGGGACAACGTCGTGATGCAGAACCTGGTCCGGAAGCTTGGGTTCATGCACTGCGGAACGATCTATGTAAAACAGGACCCTTATCCGAGGCTGGCCTATGAAAAGTCCGCCGTCACCGAAAAGATGTCCGCTTCCAACGGCTGATCCATGAATCAACACCTGTATATTTTCCTGTCCTTCTTCCCGACCGGCGCGGCACAGATTCTGCTTGCTGCCGGTTGGGAAGAAGGTTTTTTGATTATCGTGAACAGAAGGCTTTTCTTCTTGATGAAGGAATAATGTTATGGTATAATCAACCACATCAAGGCCTGTTCCATCAGTTCAGTACGAAGGCCGGACACAGTATCCCTGTATTTTATACATTTGCCTGATCAGCCGCCCGGAAACGGCTGCGCTGCAATGAAAAGGAGATCCAAGATGGAAGAAAACAAGCAGAACAAACCCGGTCTGTTTCGGGAACGAAGCCTGGAAGCGATCGAATCTCCTGAAAAGCTCAATGATTATCTCCGCGTCACGTCTCCCGGCGTGTGGCTGATTCTGGGTGCCTGTATCGTCCTGCTGCTGGGGTTTGTGCTGTGGAGCATCTTTGGCAGCATCGATACCACGGTCAAGCTGGCTGTCTCTTCGTCAAACGGGCGGACGGTATGCTATGTGCCGTATAACGAGCTGGAGCAGGTATCCCAGCGCGGCGAAGTGACGCTGAACGGGAAAACCTATCCTTTCCGCACTGCGACAGAAGCGAAGGTCATCGTGGTTTCGGAAGAAATGGATCCCTATGTCCGGGTGGGCGGCGGCCTCGCCATTGGGGATGTGACCGTCGAGCTGGAGCTGGACACGGACCTTCCGGACGGGGTATACAGCGCTTCCGTGGTCACGGAGCGCCTGCAGCCCATTTCCCTTCTGCTGAAGTAGGAGGTCTGGCAAGATGGCAAATCAGAACGTCCCAAAGCCCGTAGAAAAGGGCGTAGTTTCCGTCCCTGTCGTCATGCAGATGGAGGCGCTGGAATGCGGCGCCGCGTCGCTGACAATGGTGATGCATTACTATAAAAAGTTCATACCGCTGGAGCAGGCCCGCGTGGACTGCGGCGTTTCCATGAACGGAGCGAGCGCCAAGAGCATCTTGGTGGCGGCCCGCAGCTACGGCATGGAGGCGTGCGCATGGCGGGTCGAGCCGGAAGACCTGCTGAACGAGGGGCCTTTTCCCTGCATCATTCACTGGGGCTTCAATCACTTCGTCGTGCTGTGCGGCTTTAAGGGCAAGCGGGCTGTGATCAACGATCCTTCCCGCGGCAGAGTGACGGTGGAATGGGAGGAGTTTGACCGAGACTTTACCGGCGTCCTTCTGACGTTTGAGCCTGGTCCTTCTTTTAAACCGGAAGGGAAGCAAAAAAGCGTCTGGGCCTATGCCAAAGAGCGCCTCAAGGGCTCGGGCACCGCGGTGGCCTTCGTGGTGCTGACCACGACGGTTTCCTCCCTGATCGGGCTCATTAACCCCGGCTTCAGCCGGACCTTCCTGGACAGGCTGCTGACCGGAAAAAACCCGGAATGGCTGACGCCGTTTATGCTTTTGTTCTGCCTGCTCATCCTGGTCAGCGTCATCATGAGCCTGATTTCCTCCGTTTATTCCCTCCGTATTCAGGGAAAAATGGCTTCCTACGGCAGCTCCTCCTACCTGTGGAAGGTGCTCAGGCTGCCGATGCAGTTTTTTAACCAGCGCTTAAGCGCCGATATTTCGGACCGTCAGGCCACCAACGCCTCAATCGCCGGGGCCATGGTCAATACCTTCGCGCCGCTCTTTCTGCAGGCCCTGATGATGATCTTTTACCTGACGGTGATGATCCATTACAGCCCGCTCCTTTCCCTGATTGGAGTTGGGTCTATCCTGCTGAACATCGGCGTTTCCATGCTGGTGACCGCCAAACGGGTGAACATCACCCGCGTTCAGCAGCGGGACCGGGCCAACCTGTCTTCCTCCACGATGAGCGGTATCAGCATGATCGAAACCATCAAGTCCAGCGGGGCGGAAAACGGCTTTTTCGGCAGGTGGGCCGGGTATCAGGCCAGTGTCAATACCCAGACGGTTAAATATACCAAGCTGAACCTGTTCCTGGGCTCACTTCCCTCCGCCATTACCGCGATTGCAAACGTGGCGGTCCTTGGGCTGAGCGTCATGCTCGTACTGCAGGGCAAATTTACCCCCGGCATGATCATGGCCTTCCAGAGCTTCCTCAGCTCCTTCATGTCGCCGGCCACGTCGCTGATCAACGCTGGACAGTCCATGCAGGAAATGATCACCCAGATGGAACGTGTGGACGACGTCATGAGCTACCAGGAGGACGTGTGCTTTGCGCCCAAGCAGAAGACGGGGGAATATGAAAAGCTTTCCGGCGCCATCGAACTCAAAAACGTGACCTTCGGCTATTCCAAGCTGGACAGGCCGCAGATCATCGATTTCTCCATGACCGTGAAGCCCGGTCAGAAGGTCGCCTTCGTAGGGCGGACGGGCTGCGGCAAGTCTACGCTGGCAAAGCTGATTTCCGGCCTCTATCACCCGTGGAGCGGGGAAATTACCTTTGACGGCGTGCCCCTCACCGACATCGACCGCAGCGTGTTTACCGGCTCCGTCAGCGTCATCGATCAGGACATCACGCTGTTTGAGGATACCATTTCCGAAAACATCAAGATGTGGGACGGCTCCATCGAGGATTTCGAGGTCACCCTCGCCGCGCGCGACGCCGGCATTTATGACGACATCGTCACCAGAAGCGGCGGCTTCGGCCATCAGCTTTTGGAGGGCGGACGGGATCTTTCCGGCGGCCAGCGCCAGCGCATTGAAATTGCCCGTGCCCTGGCGCAGGACCCGACCATCTGCATCATGGACGAGGCCACCAGCGCCCTGGACGCCACGACGGAGCATGAGGTCATCCGCTCCATCAATAACCGCGGCATCACCTGCATCATCATTGCCCACCGTCTTTCCACCATCCGCGACTGCGACGAGATCATTGTGCTGGACAAGGGCCGCATCGTCGAGCGCGGTACGCATGATGAGCTCTATGCCAAAGGCGGCATGTACAAGGAACTGGTCACATCGGAATAAAGGTTGTGAAATGATTTCCTGATGAATCTCCTGTCCGCTTCCTGACTGAAAGGAGAATATTCCTGTGGGTTGGTTTGACGATCAGATCGAATACCGGAAAAAATACGAACGGGAATTGCTGAACGATTCCTTTGAAAATATTGCCCGGTCCGTAACCGGACGCAGAGTCACCGGAGGAACCCTGGGCGACAGAACAGATGTCGGCGACGCGATCGCCTGTCTGCTCGCGTACCTTGGCATCAAGGAAAGAGAAATTCCTGCTGGAATGACCAACCTAAGGGACAGGCTGGATTTTCTGCTTTCCTCCTCCGGCGTGCTGTACCGCGAGGTGATTTTGACCAAGGGCTGGCGCAACGACGCGATGGGGCCTATGATCGGCTCCCTGTCAGATGAAGGCACGGTCATTACGCTGCTGCCTGCCAACATGGGCGGCTATGAATACATTGATCCGAAGGACGGCACAAAAAAGTGTATCAACGCCAAGGAGGAAAAGAGAATCAGCTCCGAGGCCCTGTGCTTTTATACCCCGCTGCCCACCCGGGAACTGACGGTCAAGGACCTGCTGGCCTACATGAAAAACTGCCTGACCCTGCGGGACCTGATCGGCTTTGGCGCCGCCGCCCTGGTCATTACCCTGGTCGGCCTCCTGATGCCAAGGCTCAACCGGATTCTGCTGGGCACCGTGCTGGAGACCGGCAGCAGCCAGCTGCTCTGGGCGGTGGTTTCCTTCATGATTTGCGTCACCATCGGAAGTACGTTGCTTTCCATTATCCGCGCCATGCTGCTCAGCCGCATCCGCTTTAAACTCAATATCAACGTCAGCGCGGCTACCATGATGCGGATTCTCTCCCTGCCTGCTTCCTTCTTCAAAAACTATTCCGCCGGCGAGCTCAACCAGTATGTCAATTACATGGATTCCCTTTGCTCCACCATCGTCGATTCCGTGTTTTCCACCGCTGTGACCGGCGTTTTCTCCCTGGTCTATATTACGCAGATTTCCGCCTACGCCCCGTCGCTGGTGGTGCCCAGTCTGGCGGTGACGCTGATCACCCTTCTGATCAGCATTTTGTCCGCCAAGGTGCAGATGCGGCTGGACAAGGAAAAAATGGAGCATACCGCCAAGGAACGCGGCTTAGTGGTCGCGCTGATCACCGGCATCCAGAAGATCCGCCTGAGCGGGGCGGAGAACCGGGCGTTTTCCAAATGGTCCCGGCAGTATACCAAAAGTGCCGTCCTGACCTACAGCCCGCCCGCCATCATCCGCTTTTCCGGGGTATTGACGCTGGCGGTCAGCATGATCGGCACGGCTATCATGTATTACGTATCCGTCAAAAACCGTGTGAGCATTGCGGATTATTACGCCTTCAACAGCGCCTACGCCTATATCTCCACCGCGTTTTCCTCCCTGACGGCGATGGCGCTTTCCGCCGCTTCCATCAAGCCCATCATCGATCTGATTCAGCCTCTGTTGTCCGCCGTCCCGGAAGCCGCGGAAGAAAAGGAGACGGTCACGCGCCTGAGCGGCAGGATCGAAATGTCACACATCACTTTCGGGTACGACCCGGAAAGCAAGCCGCTTTTTGAAGACTTCAATCTCACCATTCCAGCCCGTCAGTATGTGGCCATCGTCGGAAAGAGCGGCTGCGGTAAATCCACTCTGGTCCGTCTCCTGCTCGGCTTTGAAAAGCCGCAGAGGGGCGTCATCTACTACGACCGCCGGGACCTGGAGCAGATCGACAAGCGTTCCCTACGCCGCCAGATCGGCACCGTCATGCAGAACGGCCGTCTCTTCGGCGGCAGCCTCTTTGACAACATCGTAATCTCCGCCCCGACGCTCAAGCTTCAGGACGCCTGGGAAGCCGCTGAAATCGCCGGGATTGCCGACGATATCCGCGAGATGCCCATGGGCATGAACACGATGGTCCAGGAGGGCGGCGGCACCATTTCAGGCGGCCAGCGCCAGCGTCTGATGATCGCCCGGGCCATCGCGCCAAAGCCCAAGATTTTGATCTTTGACGAGGCCACCTCCGCGCTGGATAATATCACCCAGAAAAAGGTGTCCGAAGCCCTGGACAAGATGCGCTGCACCAGGATCATCATTGCCCACCGCCTGTCCACCATTCGCCGCTGCGACAGGATTCTGCTGATCGACGGCGGAAAAATCGCGGAAGACGGCACCTATGACGAACTGATCGAGAAAAACGGTTTGTTCGCCGAGCTGGTCGCAAGGCAGCGGCTGGGGGACGGAGACTGACCGAAAACTGAACGGATATATGTTGTTTTTGCTTGATTTTTCAGCCTGATTATCCGATTGACGAACAGAGGAAATTGTGGTATCTTATCTCATGGTAAGTCTTTAAGACGGTACTGAGATACCGACAAGAGGCGCCGGGGAAAATCAGACACAAGCATTTCCGGAATGCAGGAATTCTTGCCGTACGTCTATGGACTTCGTACGGCAAGTTTTTTTGCTGCCTTGAGACTTCCGAAAAAAAGAAGGAGGTTTTCGTGCTTATGAAACTGGTGTACAACGTCAATGAAAAACCGCCGCTGAAAAAGAACCTGGTCTATGCTTTCCAGCAGCTCCTGGCCATCATGGCCGCGACCTTGCTGGTGCCCATTCTGGTGGACGGTTCCGGCGTTTACATGAGCCAGCCTGCCGCCCTCTGCGGCGCCGGCTTTGGTACGCTGTTCTATCTTTTCATCGCGACCCGGCGGAAGAGCCCTGTTTTCCTGGGCAGCTCCTTTGCGTTCATCAGCCCGCTGGCCAGCGCTGTGGCGTTCGGCTTCCTGGGCATTTTCCTGGGCGCTGTGTTCGCCGGACTGGTCTATGTGGTGATCGCTCTGATCATCAAGGCGACCGGCTCGGAATGGGTAAATAAACTGCTGCCCCCCGTGGTCATCGGCCCCACCGTCGCCCTGATCGGCCTTTCCCTGTGCGGAAGCGCGGTCAACAACCTGAACAATACCGCCGCCGGTACCTATAACCTGTGGGCCATTCTGGTGGGCGTGATCGCTTTCCTGATTACGGTGTATGCCAGCACCAAGGGCAGCAAGGGCATGAAGATGATTCCCTTCATCATCGGTGTTCTGGGCGCGTACCTGGTCGCCCTGGTGATGACCCTGATCGGCCGCAGCGCCGGCATTGAAGCCCTGCAGCTGGTCAATCTGTCCGCCTTTGACAACATGACGCTGATCAAGATGCCTCGGTTTACCTTCCTGGGCATGTTCGGCGCTTATCCTGAAGCGACCAACAAGATCGCGGGCTGGGGCGATGTTGCCAGCATTTTCGTGCTCTTCGCCCCGGTCGCCTTCGTTACCCTGGCCGAGCATATCGCCGACCACAAGAACCTGTCCACCATCATCGAGCGTGATCTGATCACCGATCCTGGCCTGGATAAGACGCTGATCGGCGACGGCGTTGGCTCCATCGTCGGTTCCTTCTTTGGCGGCTGCCCCAACACCACCTACGGCGAATCCGTCGGCTGCGTCGCCATTACCGGCAACGCCAGCATTTCCACCATCGCCATCGCCGCATGCTACTGCATTATTCTGAGCTTCTTTGATCCCTTTGTCTGCTTTGTCAATTCCATTCCCTCCTGCATCGTCGGCGGCGTCTGCATCGCTCTGTACGGCTTTATCGCGGTCTCCGGCCTCAAAATGCTGCAGCCGGTGGATCTGAATGACAACCGCAACCTCTTCGTCGTCGCCGCCATTCTGGTTCCCGGCATCGGCGGCCTGACCCTGAACTTCAGCCACATCACCATCAGCGCCATCGCGACCGGCCTGATCCTGGGCATCATCGTCAATGTCGTTTTCAACCGTCAGAAGGCGAAGTAAAACAACTTCAAGAAAGATTAAAAGCAACAAGCCGGCGGGTTGATTCCGCCGGCTTGTTGCTATTATACTTTTGTTTATATGGTGCCGAAGGTTACGTATTTTTCTTTCGGCGCGGAAGCTCTTTCCGCGTTGACCTCATGCAGCATGAGAACGGTGCGGCCTTCCGGATCGGTGGCTTTTTCGCATTTCGCCGTCAGGCGGATATACGCGGCGGGGCTGGGTTTAAAGGAGCCCTTGCAGATCCACCCGCACTTCTGAATATCGTTCGCGCAGCAGGTCATGGCATAGCGGGCGAAATAATAGAAGCCTTTGGCCAGCTTGGCGTGGGGGAAGGGCTGACCGGTCAGGCGGATGGTCTTTCCGTCATAACGCTCCGGATGCTCCATGGAATCCAGATACAGGATGCCGAAGTCGTCGTCGCTGACCTCAATCACCGGGGCGTTCATATCATAGGGCAGGTCTTCGTCTGTGACGCCGTCCTCAGTGCTCCCGTCCGGGTTTTCAAACAGGATGGTAGCCGTTTGGTTGATCGCTCGCAGCTGCCTGCGCCAGTTGCTCTTGTTGAAATCCGGTCCGCAGCGGTTGATCAGGATCAGATCCGCTTCCCGCATCGGGTCGGTCAGGAACTGGCGCATATTGGTCATATAATTGCTGAAGGTCGTTCCGTCTGCCAGTGTGATCACCTGAACCCACTCCCAAAGCGGGGGCATTCTGAGACGGCTGAGGTATTCGATGCCCCAGATATTGTTGTATTCGATGATGACCCGCTCTGGCCTGACCTTACTGTTCAGCTCCTTGAGCTTCAGGCTGGTCAGTTCTTCCTTTTCCTGGAGCATGCAGACTTCCGCGTTGTACTTTTTGAGGAAGTCCTCTTCATATTCCATCTCGCCGTCTTCACAGCAGATGATCAGCGTTTTCTGACCGGCTGAGAAGTTTTCATCGGAAAGCATGGACTGGATCATGGTGGTTTTCCCGCTTTCCAGGAAACCTGTCAGCATATATACGGGGATGAATTCCTGATCCATCATACGTTGAACAGCTCCTTCAAGGCTTTCTCTTCCAGATGGGCGCCGATCACGCAGAAACGCCCGGTATAATCCGCTTCGCTGTCACGCATGTCGATTTCGCCGGGTACATAGTCGAACTGGAACCACGCGCCGGAAGCGTCCTGCAGAATGCCCTTGGCGCGCAGCACGCGGCCGTACTCTTCCTCGTCGGACAGGGCTTCCAGCTTCGCGCGGATCTCGTCCCGCTCGTAGCGCTTGGCGGTTTCTACGCCGATGTTCTGGAATACCTCGTCCGCGTCATGCTCGCCTTCATGGTGGTGGTGATGATGGTGCTCATGATCGTGATGATGTTCATGCTCATCGTGATCATGATGGTGCTCATGTTCATCTTCGTCATGGTCGTGGTGGTGCTCATGCTCGTCATGCTCATCATGATCGTGGTGATGATGCTCGTGCTCGTCCTCGTCTTCGTCCTCCAGCGGAGCGAAGGCCAGAGGCTTGCCGTTTTCAATGACCTCCAGCATAAAATCCGGCGTCATCTCGTCCCAGGGTGTGGTGATGATGCGGGCCTCGGGGTGCAGCTCTTTGATCAGGGCCATGCTCTTTTCCACGCGGTCGCTGCTCAGAAGCTGGGTGCGGCTGAAGATCACGGTAGAGGCGCTCTTAACCTGATCGATGAAAAATTCACCGAAGTTTTTGGCGTAGATCCGGCATTTACCGGCGTCCACCACCGTGGCGCTGCCGCCTACGACCATATCCGGATGGCGCTGTTTTGCCTTTTCGATCGCGGACAGGATCTCGCTAAGCTTGCCGACGCCGGTGGGCTCCACCAGAATGCGAGTGGGATGATAGGTGTCGATCAGCTGGTCGATCGCTCCCTGGAAGTCGCCCGCCAGGGTGCAGCAGATGCAGCCGGCGTTGAGCTCCGTCACCGTGATGCCAACATCCTTCATAAAGGCGCCGTCCACGCCGATCTCGCCGTATTCGTTTTCCAGCAAAACCACTTTTTCGTTTTTCAGGCTGCCGGTCAAAAGCTTCCGGATCAGCGTGGTTTTGCCAGCTCCCAGAAACCCGGAAATCACATTGATTTTGATCATATCAAAAACTCCTTTCAATTGTCAAAAGACATCTTGGCTGTAAAACAAAGGCTGCCGTCTTCATGGGTGCCGGCCATGGTAAACCCGCCGGGTTCCCGAAAGCCGCTGAGCAGCAGACGCTCTCCCGGCTTGGCTTCTTTTACGTAGCTGAGGGTGAAATCCCTGTAGGGGACCCGCTGAAGCTCTTCGGGCAAAAAGTCCATGAAGATTCTGCCGTAGTTTGCACAGTAAATATGGTTGTTGGCATCCAGATCGGAAAAGAAAACCGGACGGCTCCCGAGCGGGCTGCTCTGCTCCGGGGCGTCCAGCTTTTCCGGAAACGGGCAGGAGATAGGCCGGTCGATATCCAGCACCGGATGGCCAAGAGCGGACGGGCGGAGGATCCTGTGCCGTACAGGGTCGCACAAAAGCCAGAGGCTGGAGCCCTCCGCACAGAGTTTTCCGTCCTCACCAAAAAAGTCAAAGTTTCTTCTGAAAAAGACGGTATCGACGCCCTTCTCCCAGGTGGAGGCGGTCAGCCTTTCATAGCTGACTGGATGCCGCAGCACCCGCAGGGAAATGCGTGACAAAAGGAACACCTGCTGATTTTCCAGCAGCTGCTCCCGGCCCAGATTCCGAAGCTCGTACTGTTCCCCGGCCAGCTCCGCCATCCAGGAAAGCCAGGTGGATAAGCTGACACGGCCGGTACAGTCACAGTCCCGGAAAGGAATGTCTTGTTCTCTTTGATAGATCCCCAGTTCAGGAGCGTCGAACAGCAGGTCACTCATACAGAGCGTCCTCCGGTTTGAGGCTCAGCTCCAGACGTTTTTGGTTTCTCTCCTGCAGGGCCTTGAGCCTTTCTACCCGGTCTTTGAGGCGCACCGCGGTCAGCCCGCGGCTCTTATAGCGATCCAGAAAAGCGTGGGTCCCCATGGCTGCGCCCAACGCGCCGAAGGGTCCGGCCACGGTAGCGGCGGCCGCGCCGACGGTCAGGGCGGCGCCGGTTTTCGCCATCCGGTAGGCGGAATCCTTGAGCATGGTCTTCTGATCCTTTTTTCCGAAGATGACCTTCATCTCTTCCGTCACGGCGATCACGGCAAAGGGGAGTACGCTGCCCGCCGTACTGAGGGTATCCCGAAGGAACCCGTTGTCGGACAACAGGCCGATGTCTTCCGTTACGGTTTCAGCACAGGTCAGGCCCAGGGCCACCTGGTCAATCAGCTGATCCTTGCTCCGCTTCTTGTATTTTTCTACCAGTTCTTTGAATTCAGCCATCAGACTTCCTCCTGAAAACAGATCAGAATTTGGCATTCCGGGATCACTTGAACAGGTTGAGGATCGTCACGATGATCCACGCTCCGCCCGCCACGCCAACCAGCCAGGTCAGCTGACGGATCATCCCGGAAAGGTTATCCATTTTCTTTGCTTTCTTTTCTTCTGCTTTTTTGGTGTACTGGGTGAACGCATCCTGCTGACGGTCGATCTCCTTCTGCAGGTGGTCCAAATCCTGCCGCATCGTCGTCAGCAAGCTTTCCGCCTTTTTGATCCGGTCGCCGGTCTCTTTGACCGCGTCCGCGACGCGCTGGATCCCTGCCTCCGTTTCCTCTTTGTCGATGGTCTGCTGCGAGGAAAGGTTCTGATACAGGTCATGGAGGCGGGCCTGATCGTCGCTCAGGCCCTCTGCTACCAGCGTCATCTCAGACGAAAACTCTTCTACCAGCGCCGTCAGGTCCTTCCCTTTCACCGTGGACAGGGCGTTGCCGAAAAAATCTTTCGTCGCTTTGACCAGATTTGGTTTTTCTTCCGGCACCGCCGGGAGATGGTCTTTATTGGACTGATCCATACTTCATTTCTGTCAGACGAAGCGGATGCCGTTCTTCGTCTGCTCCTCCTTATATTTGGCGACCAGGTTCTGGATCCGCTTGAGCGGCTGCAGCAGGTCGTTCAGGGATCGGTCATGGTTCAGCGTGGCGATCAGATAGGAAATATATTTGCTCAGGTCCGCGTCGATGTACCATTCGGCGGCCAGCAGCTCCGGCCTACGGTAGGTAGCGTTGGTGGAAACCACGCGGTAGATGATCCCGTCCCGGAAGGCTTCGTTGAAGGCCTCGATGCCGTTCGTAAAGAAGGCGAAGGTGGCCAGAACGATGATCCGGTTTGCGCCGCGGGATTTGAGTTCCTTGGCCAGGTCGATGACGGATTCGCCGGAGGAAATCATGTCGTCTACCACCAGCACGTCCTTGCCTTCCACGGAGGCCCCGAGGTATTCGTGGGCGACGATGGGATTGCGGCCGTTGATGATGGTGGAATAATCCCGGCGCTTATAGCTCATGCCCAGGTCCAGGGAAAGGACGGAGGCATAATAGATGTTCCGCTGCATCGCGCCTTCGTCAGGGCTGACAAACATGGTGTTGGCCTTGTCCAGCCGAAGGTCCTTGACGTTTTTGCACAGGGCTTTGAGCATCTGATAGGTGGGCATGATATTTTCAAACCCGCCCAGGGGAATGGCGTTGGTGACGCGGGGGTCATGGGCATCGAAGGTCAGAATGTTGGAAACGCCCATATTGATCAGTTCATGCAGGGCCATCGCGCAGTCCAGGCTCTCTCTGCCTGTCCGGCGGTGCTGACGGCTTTCATACAGGAAGGGCATGATGACGTTGATGCGCTTTGCTTTGCCGGCCACGGCGGCGATGATTCGCTTGAGGTCCTGGAAATGATCGTCGGGGGACATGGGAACGGTCTGCCCGTACATCTGATAAGTGACGTTATAGGCGCAGACATCCACGATGATATAGATGTCGTAACCGCGGACGCTTTCTTTCAGGATGCCTTTAGCTTCCCCGGTCCCGAACCTGGGACAGGCGGCCTTGATCAGGAAAGAATCCCGGTCACGGCCAGTCATGGTATAATAGTCTTCGTCCTGAACTTCCACATAGTCGTGCCATTTCTGCAGCCAGGAGTTTACGCGTTGACCGACATCTTCACATCCAGCCATCGTGATGACGCCGAGAGGACCGTAGGGGATGGTATTCAGATCAACACTCCAATCTGCGGGAGTCCGGCTCATTTGCATCATTCCTTCCTTCTGAAAAGCCGTTAAGAACATTGGGCCAAGTATTATTATACTATTTTTTCCCTGAGGATTCAATTTGTTTTACATGTTTTTCATAATTTTGCCATAATGTGAAAGAAACCGATCACAAGCGACGGGTGTGAATCGGTTTCTTTGCGCGGTTTTATCATATGTACATGCCCCCGTTGACCGCCAGCGTCTGCCCGGTGATATAGGAAGCATTGTCCGAGCAGAGGAAAAGGGCGGCCTTGGCGACGTCCTCCGGTGTTCCCAGGCGCTCCAGCGGAACCAGGGAAGAAAGTCCTTCTTTTTCTTCCTGTGAAAAATGGTTCAGCATCTCCGTATCGATGATGCCGGGGGCGACGCAGTTGAAGCGCACCAGGGGAGCGGCTTCTTTGGCCATGGCTTTCATCAGACCGATCAATCCGGCCTTGGCCGCAGAATAGGCCGCTTCATTGCTGCCGCCGCTTTGGCCCCATACGGAGGAAATATAGACGACGGCTCCCTTTTTTTCGCGCAGAGCGGGGAGCAGCTCGCGGGTACACAGATAAGCGCCGGTCAGATGGACGTTCAGCTGGTCCTGCCATTGCGGGAGGGACGTCCCTTCCAGCGTCTCATACAGTGAGGTCCCGGCGTTGATCACCAGGGCGTCCAGCGTATGGAAAAGGGACAGGATCTTCTTACAGGCTTTTATGACCTCTTCCTCGCTGCGGCTGTCGCACCGGTAGGGCAGAGCGCCGGTTTCCGCGCGGAGGGAAGCCGCCGCTTCCTCTGAGCGGAGATAGGTGAACGCCGTCAGGTCTCCCTGAGCGGCAAACGCTTTGACAAGGGCCCGGCCGATGCCGCGGGACCCTCCGGTAATCAGTACGTGACGGGGCACGGCGGACCTCCTTTTCAATCATTTTTGCCGGAGTTCATTCTGCTGTAGCGGGCAGTGCGGATTTCTTTGCAATAAAGGTCCCACTTGGGCAGGTCTTTCTGTACTTTTTCGGCGTCGGCGACAGCGGCCTCCCGGTCGTAGGGGAAGGTAACAAAACTGATGTCAAAGGGAGCGTCCCCGTCCGTTTCGCTGCCGGTCAAGATGGTATACTGCACCATCGGCACGCCCAGGCCATTTCCGACCGCTCCTGTATTGAACAGGATGCCGCGGGTGCCGATCATCCGGAGCGCCTGGCGGTGAATATCCGCATAGCCGACCACCTGATAGTTGGGGTCAAAGAGCCATTCCAGCTTTTCGGAGGCGGACGTGGGGCTCAAAAGCTCCCGCATCACCGGCCGGCCGTGCAGCAGGCGGATCTTCCTTCCGCTCAAAGTAAAGGAATATTCCTGCGGCATCTCCCGAAGCTTTTTCATTCGTTCCGGGCCGAGCTGCCCATAATAAAACTTGTCGTTGGGAAACTGCATATAGCCGATCCCGCTGTCCCAGTTCCCCTGGAGCAAGACCTGGCAATGGCTAAACGCCCAGTCAAATGTTTCCGCCGAGCTCGGTCCTTTGCCGACGACGTCGCCCAGACAGTAAATCTCCCGGATGCCGCGTTGCTCCAGATCCTTTTCCAGGGCCTGAACGGCGGGCAGGTTTCCGTGCAGATCAGCCACCAGGGCGATCCGCTTGATGGATGGATTCATCGTAAAGCGCCTCAATCTTCGTTTCGGCTACGGGTCAGGTGCCTGGTTTCAGCCTGACGGACCAGAGCGTCAAACAGCGCCTGGGCCTCCGGATTATCCTTGGCCAGGGTTTCCGGGTGCCACTGGACGCCCACGGCAAACGGATGACCGGAAAGCTCGATCCCTTCCACCAGACCGTCCTCCGCTCGGGCGGAAACCATCAGGACAGGCGGAAGCTCCTTGGCGCCCTGATGATGGCGGGAATTGACCCGGATTTCCTTCTGGCCGCAGAGTTCGTAGAGTAGCGTGCCTTCCTCAATCATGACACCGTGCACTTTTTCCGCCGGAACCTCGTATCGCGGGTGACGGACGGAATCCGGCCGCTGGGTTTCGATGTCCTGATACAGCGTCCCGCCGGCCGCCGCGATCATGATTTCAAAGCCGCGGCAGATAGCGAGAAACGGGATGTTTTGCAGGGCGCATTTTTGGACCAGGTACATTTCCGTTTCGTCGCGGAGGGGATCCGTTTCCCCGCAGACCGGCAGGGTTTCTTCCCCGTACAGGGAGGGGCTCGGGTCCGCGCCGCCGGTCAGGAGAATCCCGTCCAGGTGGGAAAAGGCCTCGTCCAGCGTCTGCTGGTCGCTCGTCAGCGGAAGGATCAGCGGCAGCGCTCCGGCGCGGAGAAGCGCCTGCATATAGTCGTTGTTCAGCTGATAGCGCTGATGTTCAGCGTCAAAGGAAGGAGTAACACCGATGACAGGTTTCATAAAAAAGTCCTTTCCAAAATCATTCAATCAAGAAGGTTCAAATTTCAATCATTTTGCCGGTTGCAGAAGACCGGAACAACGTACATGCGGGCTTTATTTAAAGCTCCGATGCGTGTATATCATAAAAGGATTGCTCCGCCTTGTCAAGCAACGGTTTCGTTCCCGGGTTGTATCCTTTAGAAAAGCGAAAATCTTTTTCTTGTGCTTTGTGCGTAAAAATGGTAAAATAGGTGAAACTGATCTCAACGGGAGAGGTGATTGAATGCTTGTCAGCAAATTTGGCGGCAGTTCCCTGGCGGACGCGGAACAGTTCCGCAAGGTGAAGGAAATTGTATTGGCCGATAAAAATAGAAGATATATCATCCCGAGCGCTCCTGGCAAACGGGGCCCCGGCGATGAGAAAATCACGGACCTGCTCTACCAGGCGGCCGCCTGCCGCCAGGTCGGGAGCCCATTCCTGCATCTGCTGGAGCGGATCCGTTACCGCTATGAGCGGATCGCCCAGGATCTGGAACTGGACGTTCCCCTGGAGCAGGAGTTTACCACCATCGCATCCAAGATGATGAGCGGCATTTCCAGGGATTATGTGGCCAGCAGGGGCGAATATCTGAACGGCCTCCTGCTCGCGGCATATCTGGATCTGCCGTTTGTGGACGCCGACAAGGTCATCCGTTTTGACAAACACGGCGTGCTGATGGAAGAAGAAACCAACAGCTTGATCGCCGATACCCTGAGCGCCCTGCCCGGGGCGGTCATTCCCGGCTTTTACGGGGCGGATGAGGATGGCTGCATCCATACCTTCTCCCGCGGCGGCAGCGATATTACCGGCGCTCTGATCGCCCGGGCCGTCAACGCGGACGTATATGAAAACTGGACGGATGTCACCGGCTTCCGCATGGCGGACCCCAGGATCATCCCGGACGCCCAGTACATTTCCAGCATGACCTACCGCGAGCTCCGGGAGCTTTCCTACATGGGCGCTTCCGTGCTGCATGAGGAAGCCATTTTCCCGGTGCGCCGGGCGGGCATCCCCACGAACATCCGCAACACCAATGACCCGAAGCACCCCGGCACCATGATCCGTCATAACGCGGACCGCTCGGAGCCCGAACACGTGATTACAGGGATCGCCGGGCACAAAGGTTTTTCCATCCTGACCATCGAAAAGGACCTGATGAACGCGGAGTCAGGCTTTGGCCGCCGGGTGCTGCAGGCGGTCGAAGAATGCGGCATCAGCTTTGAGCATCTGCCTACCGGCATCGATACCATGTGCGTGGTCATCAACGAAAAGGAGCTGGCCCCGCACCGCGAGCAGCTGGTAGCCCGGATCGTAGAGCTGACTCAGCCGGACAGTGTGACAATTCACGACCACGTCGCCCTGATCGCCACCGTGGGCCGGGGCATGGTGCGCAACTACGGTACCGCCGCCCGCCTCTTTACCGCGATTTCCTCCCAGGGGATTTCTATCCGGATCATCGACCAGGGCAGCAGCGAGCTGAACATTATCGTCGGCGTGGACGAGGATGATTTTGAAAACGCCGTCAAAGCGATTTACGATACCTTTGTCAGAGAATAACCTTCCCAACCGTCTCATGTGAAAGGAGGAACAGGCAGATGAAACTGGTCATTGCCATCGTACAGGATGAAGATTCTTCCCGTCTGATTACGACCATGATGGATGAAGGCTTCGGCGTTACCAAGCTGGCGACAACGGGCGGTTTTCTGAAAGCGGGCAACACGACGCTGCTGATCGGTCTGGAAGATGACCGTCTGGAGCAGTGCGTAGGACTGATTGAAAAGGTCTGCAAGAGCCGTCGTCAGATCGCTTCCACCAACATTCCGATGAGCGGCACCTCTACCATGTACGCACCCTATCCCATCGAGGTGACGGTGGGCGGAGCAACCATTTTCGTCTTATCGGTGGATCAGTTTGTCAAGTTCTGAGATTACCCTGAAGGGGTTTGCCAAGCGCTGCGAAGCGGTACGGGATCTGATTGATTCTCTGCTGGCCGGGAGGATGGAGCAGTCCGTCCTGCTTTGCGGAGCCTGCGGCGTTGGAAAAAGCACCCTGGCCACATTGCTTGCCCAGGGGCTTTTGTGCGGGGAAGAAGACATGGCCCGCCGTCCCTGCGGCGTCTGCAAAAGCTGCGTAAGGGTACAGAAGGGCACCCATCCGGACTGTCTTAAACTGCAGCCGGACAAAGGAAAAAAGACGGTTTCCGTTGAAAACGTGAGAAGCGTATTAAGCGTCCTGTCCCGAAGCCCCTTGGAAGGGGCCAACCGGGCCGTGCTGATTCCAAGGATGGAACAGCTGACCGACGCGGCGCAGAACGCGCTTCTTAAAACCCTGGAGGAAACGCAAAAGGGGACCTGGTTTCTCCTGACGACCGACAATGAAACCAAGGTGCTTTCCACGATCCGCTCCCGCTGCCGGACGGTGCGGGTCGCTCCTTTTCAGGAGGAGGAGATCGCTTCCATTCTTTTATCCGAAGGCGTCCCGGCCTCTCGGGCGGAAACCGCCGCGGCCCTCTCGGAAGGAAGCCTGACTTCGGCACGGGAAATCGCCCAGGATGATTCCTTTGACCGCACCCAGGAATGGACGGTTTCGCTTTTATTTTCAGGCCGGGGATTGGAAGATTATGCCAGGCTGTCTTTCACGCTTAAAAACATCAAGGATCAGACGGACGATATCCTGCGCCTCGGCGTGCAGGAGCTGCGGCTGCTGATCCGCCGCTCATCTGCCGGGGAATCGCTGCCGGATTGGGCGGACGGCGTCTGGAGCCACGCGCCCATTGAGCGATGCCGGGCTGTACTGGAAATGATTCTGCAGGCACAGAGGATGCGCCAGTCCAACGTCAGCGCATCGGCCGTTATGGATATGCTTGTTCAGCAAATTACGGAGGAAACTTCTACATGGTCACTGTAATTGGCGTTCGTTTCAGGAACGCCGGAAAGCTTTACTATTTCGATCCGAAAGATCTTGCCCCCGCTCCGGGTCAGGCTGTGGTCGTCGAAACGGCCCGGGGCCTGGAATACGGGGAAGTGGTCACCGGTCCGTCCGAGGTGGAAGACGACGCCATTACTCCTCCGCTTCGCCCGGTCATCCGCATCGCCACCCCGGAGGACACCGCCCATCACGCCGAAAATATTTCCCGTGAAAAGGACGCCATGGCGACCTGCAAGGAAAAGATCGCGGATCATCTGCTGCAGATGAAGCTGGTCGGCTGCGAATATACCTTTGACAACAGCAAGATTCTGTTCTACTTTACGGCCGATAAACGAGTGGATTTCCGTCTGCTCGTCAAGGATCTGGCCAGCGCCTTCCATACCAGGATCGAGCTCAGGCAGATTGGCGTCCGGGACGAAGCCCGGATGATGGGCGGGCTTGGCATCTGCGGCCGTCCGCTTTGCTGCAGCCGATTCCTGGGGGATTTCCATTCCGTTTCTATTAAAATGGCCAAGGAGCAGAACCTCTCTCTGAACCCCACCAAAATCTCCGGCGCGTGCGGCCGTCTGATGTGCTGCCTCCAGTATGAAGAGGAGTTCTACGAGAAGGTCGGCAAGGAACTGCCACGCGTGGGTCGGGCCGTACGCACACCGGACGGGGACGGCATCGTGACGGAAGTCAGCATTCTCAAGGAGCGGGTAAAGGTCCGCGTCCCCAAAGGGAATGATGATTTTGAAATCCGTGAATATCCTGTCGCGGATGTTCAGAAGCTCAGCGGGGCAAAGCCCCTGCCGCGGGTCGACCGCCCGCAGGACGATCAGGAGGACGATGCGCCCGATCCTGAAATCATGCAAGCCCTGAAAGCCGCCGAAATCGATGTACCCGACGACGACGCGCCGATGCCCCTGGCGGAGGATGAGACGGAGGAGGTTGAAGCGCCGAAAGAGCGCAAGCCCCGTCCGCCGCGCGAACAGAGGCAGCGTCAGCGCCGCGGCAACCCGAAGCAGAACCGCGAAACTGAACGGCCTTCTTCTCCTGCCAATAATGAGAAAAAGCCGAGCCCCGCTCCTCCCGCGCCGCGTCAGGAAAACGCCGCTCCATCTCGCCCCGCGCAGGAACAAACTGCGCCCAAGCGCGATCCCTGGACGGTGCCGGAAGAGTTCCGGCAAAAGCACTGAGCGCTGTTGATCAGTAATCCATCTTTGTCTTGATTCAAATACCTGCCCTGTCGGGGACAGGTATTTTTTTCAGGAACGCATTTTAAAAGGTAACATTTGATGAAATACTATTTCCCGGACGATTACGATGGTTTTTCCTGTTTGAAGGGTCAGTGCCGCCATACCTGCTGTGCCGGGTGGGAAATTGATATTGATCCGGAAACCTGGCAGATCTATCAGGAACTCCCCGGCCCTGTCGGGGTGAAGGTACGTGCTTCCGTCACCCGGACAGACGATGCCGTTTCCTTCCGTCTGGATCAAAACGGCCGCTGCCCGATGCTGAACGAAGACAACCTTTGCACCCTGATCCTGGCCTTCGGGGAAGACGCCCTTTGCGATATCTGCACGGACCACCCGCGCTATCGGAACTTCTTTTCGGACCGGGTGGAAACGGGGCTTGGGCTTTGCTGCGAGGCCGCGGCTAGGCAGACGGTGTACCGGAAAACGCCCTACCTGCTTCGCCTCGCTAAAGAAGAACCCGGGGGAGCGCCGCTGACAGAGGAGGAAGAGCGAATCATTTCCTTCCGCGCCAATATGGCCGCCATTTTCCAGCGGGAAAACGTTCCCTATGAAAAGAAAGAGGAAGAAGCGCTGACCCTGCTGCCCAAGTTCCGATGGCCCGGAGCGGAAAAAGATTTATTATTTCTGATGAAGTTGGAACGGCTGGACAAAGCGTGGGAAACCTCCCTGCTCCGGCTCGGCGCTGCCCACGGGCGATCCAGAAATCATCCCGACTGGGACGGCGCTTTAAGCCAGCTGGCTGTCAGTTTCCTGTACCGTCATCTGCCAGACGCGGCGGAGGACGGGCTGCTGAACGCGCGAGCGCTGTTTAGTCTCTGGTCTGTCCAGCTGATCGACGCGATGACCATGACCGACGACCTGGACGACCTTGCCGAGACCGCCCGCGCCTATTCCGCCGAGATCGAATATTCAGAGGATAATCTGAAAGCCTGCTTTTCTTATCTCAATGCCTGCTTCCTGTGAAACCTGATCCGGTTCAGGCTTGCCAAGCAGGAAGTTTTTTCGTATAATGGGAGAGGTTTCAAAGGAAAACCGGAGGATCAATATGCCCAAGAAAAATCAAAACAACAAAACCATGCCATATATCCCCCTGAGGGGGCTGATGGTTTTTCCCAGGATGTCCCTGCACTTTGACGTGGGCCGTCCAGGGTCTGTCCAGGCGCTTGAAAAAGCCATGGTGGAGGATCAGCGCGTCCTCCTGCTGACTCAGAAGGATGAAAACGACGATCATCCCACCCTCGAAAAGCTTTATCCCGTAGGCATCGTCGCCCACATCAAGCAGGTGGTGAGCCTGCCGGGAGACGCCCTGCGCGTCCTGGTGGAGGGAGAAAACCGTTTCCTGATCCGGGAACTTACGGAAGAGGAAGGCTGTCCCTTCGCTGCCGGCGAAATGATCGACGATACCGATCAGCCGAGCCCTGAGCTTGAAGCCCTGATCCGGACCACACAGCGGGTTTTTGAAGAATACGCCCGGGGTAACGGCAGCCTGTCTGCCGAAATGCTGCGCTCCGTCCAGCAGGTCAAAAGCGCTTCTGCGCTGGCAGACCTGATTGCCGCAAACGCTTTGACCCGCTTTGAAGACCGCATTGCCGTACTGCAGGAGGTCGACCCGGAAAAGCGCCTGGAAGCGCTGGACGTGATCCTGATGCGGGAAGGCGAACTGGCCGTGATCGAGCGGACGGTACAGCAGCGCCTCAAGCAGCAGGTGGATAAAAACCAGAAGGATTACTACTTAAGAGAGCAGATTCGTGCCATTCAGGAAGAGCTGGGCGAAGGGGAGGGCCGGCTGACGGATCGCCTTCGAAAGAAAGCCGAGCAGCTGCCCCTCAACGAAGAAGCCAGGGAGCAGGTCCACCGGGAACTGGACCATCTGGCCGGCATGCAGACCGGTTCCCCGGAAATGACAGTTACGCAGAATTACATCGAATGGATTCTCGATATGCCCTGGGGGAAGTATACCCGGGACAATCTGAACATCCAGCGGGCCCGCCGCGTGCTGGATGAGGATCATTACGGCTTAAAGAAGGTCAAGGACCGGATCATCGAGTATCTCGCCGTGCTGTCCATCCGCCAGAAGGAGGGGCAGGACCTCAATATGCGCGGGCCGATCCTCTGCTTTGTCGGCCCTCCGGGCGTCGGAAAAACCTCCATCGTCCGCGACATCGCCAAAGCGGTGGGGCGCAAGTTTGTGCGCATGTCCCTGGGCGGCGTTCGTGACGAAGCGGAGATTCGCGGGCACCGCCGCACCTACATCGGCGCGGTTCCGGGCCGTATCATCTCCGGCATCCGCCAGGCCGGGTCCATGAATCCCGTGTTCCTCTTTGACGAGATCGACAAGATGGGCAACGATTACCGGGGAGATCCGGCCAGCGCCATGCTGGAGGTCCTCGATGGGGAACAGAACAACGCCTTCCGGGATCATTACCTGGAAATCCCCTTTGATCTTTCCCAGGTGATGTTCATTACCACCGCCAATACCAGGGACAGTATCCCGCTGCCCCTGCTCGACCGGATGGAGATTATTGAAGTTCCCTCCTATACGGAAGAGGAAAAGCTACAGATTGCCCGGCGGCATCTGCTGAAAAAAGAGATCGCCGAATACGGCCTGCCGGCCAAAAGCGTCCGCATCCCGGACAAGTTCATGAAGAAGCTGATCGAGGATTATACCCGGGAAGCCGGCGTCCGCATCCTCACCCGAACAATCGGCCAGGTGGTGCGTCGTGCGGCTGTGGATATGCTGGAAGAAGAACAGTCCTCCGTTACCGTCACCACGGAAAAGTTGACTGCTTACCTCGGGGCCGCCAGATATCTGCGTGATCTGCCTGAAAAGAAGCCGATGGTCGGCGTTGTCAACGGTCTGGCCTATACTTCTGTCGGCGGGGAAACCTTGTCGGTCGAGTGCACGGTCATGCCCGGGAGCGGTCAGCTCTCCCTGACCGGTCAGCTGGGCGACGTCATGAAGGAAAGCGCCAAGGCCGCCCTGAGCTGGGTGCGCACCCATCAAAGCGAGCTTCATCTGGACGAGGAATTCTATAAGAAGCTGGATATTCATATCCATGTGCCGGAAGGAGCCGTTCCGAAGGACGGTCCGAGCGCCGGTGTCACAATGGCCACTTCCCTGGTTTCCGCCCTGAGCAACGTTCCCGTCCGGCAGGACGTGGCGATGACAGGGGAGATCACCCTGCGGGGCAGGGTTCTGCCCATCGGCGGCGTCAAGGAAAAGCTGCTGGCCGCCTACCGCGCCGGGATCCGGGTGATCCTCCTGCCCAAAGAAAACCAGAAGGACCTGGAGGAAGTGCCGGACTATGTGCAGAAAGCCTTCCAGATCATCTTTGCCGAAGATATTTCGGATGTCTTGAAAACGGCGCTGGTTCACGAAAGCGAGTAAGTCTATGGAAATCAATCAGCCGGAATTTATCACTTCCCTGACGGAATACAAAAAATTCCCCGGTATCGGAAGGCCGGAGATCGCTTTCGCGGGCCGAAGCAACGTGGGCAAAAGCTCCCTGCTCAACAGCCTGGCGCGCCGCAAAGCCCTTGCCAAGGTCAGCGCTACGCCGGGAAAAACCCGTATGATCAACATCTTTAACGCGGATGGTACGTTTTTCCTGGTGGACCTGCCCGGCTACGGCTTTGCCAAGGTGACCCAGCAGGAGCAGGAACGCTGGGGGAAGATGATGAGCGGGTATTTCCAGACGAGCAAAAGCCTGCGCCTGACCCTTCACCTGGTGGACATCCGTCACGAGCCCACCCGGGACGACGTGACGATGAACCGCTTTCTGCGTCAGACGGAGCAGCCGTTTTTTGTGGTCGCCACCAAGGCGGATAAGATTTCCAAGGCGCAGCGCCAGAAAAACATTGCTCTGATCGGCCGGGCCCTGGAGGTCCAGCCCTGGCAGATTCTGCCTTATTCCTCCGAAACGGGGGAAGGCCGGAAGGAGCTGCTCAAGGTCATTGAGGACGCGCTGAAGGCCGGAAAAGAAAACAAGGAAACCCTGTCTGCGGAAGATGCGGAATAATCAAATGACGATCTGTCCATTTTGCGCCGTCAGAAAGGAATTCAACCTATGATAACAGTACAGCAGGCCGCTCAACTGGCCCGGCAGGCTTCCTGGGACCTTGCGTCCCTGCCCGAGGAAATCCGCAATGACGTCCTGAATCGGATGGCGGACACCCTGGAACAAAACCGGGAAAAGATCTTTGAAGCCAACCGCCTGGATATGGAAAAAGGCCGGGAAGAGCAGCTGGCCGGCCCCTTGCTTGCCCGTCTGCTGATGGATGAAAAGAAGCTGGCCGGCGTGGTCAAAGGGCTCAGAGACCTCATGCGCCTCCAGGATCCTCTTGGGAAAACACTGCTTTCCAGGGAGCTGACGGATGGGCTGGACCTGTACCGGATTACCTGTCCCATCGGCGTACTGGGCATCGTATTTGAGAGCCGTCCGGACGCCCTGGTGCAGATCGCCTCTCTTGCGCTCAAAAGCGGAAACGCTGTTCTGCTGAAAGGCGGCCGCGAAGCCCTGGGCACCAATGAGGTACTGTTCTCCGTCATCGACGAAGCAGCCCGCTCCGCCGGCGTTCCGGAAGGCTGGGCCCATCTGCTCCGCACCCGGGAGGATGTCACCGACATGCTTTCCCAGGAGGGGCTGATCGATCTCCTGATCCCCAGGGGCAGCAACGCGTTTGTCCGCTACATCATGGAACATACGCACATTCCCGTGATGGGGCATGCGGACGGTCTGTGTCACGTTTATGTAGATGAAAGCGCCGATCTTGCGAAGGCTGTAAAAGTGACGGTGGACGCCAAAACGCAGGCCTACGCCGTCTGCAACGCGGTGGAAACGCTGCTGGTTCACGAAAAGATCGCCCCGGCTTTCCTGCCCGCCCTCAAAGCGGAGCTGGATCAAAAGAACGTTGAGCTCCGGGGAGACGACGGCGTCCGCGGCATCATCGCCTGCGAAACGGCGACGGAAGAAGACTGGCAGACGGAATATCTGGACGCCATTCTGTCCGTGAAGCTGGTCTCTTCCCTGGACGAGGCCATCGGCCACATCAACCGCTATGGGTCCCATCACACCGACGCCATTCTGACGGAAAACATGGAAAACGCCCGCCGCTTCGTTTCCCGCGTAGACAGCGCCGGGACCTATGTCAACTGCTCCACCCGCTTTGCGGACGGCTACCGCTACGGCTTTGGGGCAGAAGTCGGCATTGCCACCGGCAAGCTTCACGCCCGCGGCCCGGTCGGCCTGGAAGGACTGTGCACCTATAAATACGTTCTGATCGGCCGGGGCCAGACCGTCGCGGAAACGATGTCGGACTCCTTCTCCTATACGCACAGGAATACGGACACACCTTGCCCGCTTGCATAATCAATCTTTATAAAAAACTCCGGGGGCCGCTGCGCTGTGCAACGGCCCCAGAGTTTTGATTGGGAGTTATTCGATTAATATCCGCTAAAGAGCTATTACAACCCCGTTTATTCGATGGTTCCGAAAGCGGCGATTGCTTCGTCTACGGTCATTCCGCCATTGCACACCTGCCAGACGGCCTTGCGCACCTGCCAGTCTGCCGCACTTGACAATTCAAGCTCCGACAGGTTGATGATGCGATCGCTGGAAAGGCTGCCGAAGGAGGCATACACCTCGTCCAACGCCATGTCTTTGCACGGCGTCACCATGCGCTTGGCGCGGGCCATGCGGTTGAGCTCCTCGCTGCTGACCAGGAAACGCATGAATTCGTTGGTGATGGCCAAATTCTTGCTGTTCTTGTTGACCGCAAAGCCCATGGAAATGGAATTGACAAAATAACCTCCGTCCTTGGTGGAGGGAACGGGATGGAAGCTGTAGCGGAAGGGATGGGCGGTAAAGGCCTCGGACTGGCTTTCCCGTTTTTCCGTTCCGGAGACAGTGTTGGCAGTGGCCAGCATCATGGGGACGTCTCCCTCGAAAAAGCGCATGATGACCGCGTTATAATCGTTCTCCAGCTGGTTGCAGTTTTCCAGGCTGATCAAGCCGCGCTTCATGAAATCCTCCGCCTGCTCCAGGATGGGGCGGACGGTATCAGCCGCGGCGGGCGTCATGGCGTTTACTTCCCTGAGCGCGTCCGGGCTGGCTTGCAGCTGGGCGCAGAAGTAGGGATAGTACAGCGGGAGAAGCAGGAAGCTGTTCTGGTTGAAGCTCATCACGGGGCTTTCGTACCCGGCTTTCTTGAGGGCTTCGCAGACGGTCATCAGTTCTTCATAGGTCTTGGGAACAGAAAGTTTTTCTTTTTCAAAAATGGCTTCGTTCACCAGCATGCCGTAGGTGGTGGTGTAAACGGGCACGCTGTACACGCTGCCGGACTGCCCTTTGTACAGAAGGCTTTCCCGGATGCAGTCCAGACCGATGCGGAGGGACGGATCGGCAAGATTCTCAGCGGACGCATAGACACCTTCGCCGTTCTCCCGGCCGCTCATGGAGGGATAGACAAAATAAATGTCCGGCGCATCCGCACTGTTCAGCGCCGTCTCGAGGATACCACTGTAGTTATCCAGATAGGTGTAGCTCAGCTTGACCTCAGGATAGTATTGGTTGAAGCGGTTGAATTCCTCTTCCAGAGCCTCAAAATTGTTGTAATGGCCGACGACGTTGATTGATCCGACGGTCTTGGTGTCCAGCTCCGGCGCAAAGCCTGCCGCAGCATTCGGCTGTGCCGGGGTTTCCTGGCTGGAGCAGCCGCTCAGGCAAAGCGCAAGCGCCAGGCAAAACGCGGCTACCATGATTTTTTTGTCTGTCCTTCTCACTTTTTCTGTTCCTCCCTGATTCTTCTGATTTCCTTGAGTACCAGCTTCATGTCGATGGGTTTGGCGATATGTCCGTTCATCCCGGCGGCGATACATTCGGCCACGTTTTCGGAGAAAGCGTCCGCGGTCATCGCGATGATGGGAATGCCAGCTGCCCAGGGATCGGGCAGGGCCCGGATGGCCCTGGCAGCGTCCAGCCCGTTCATCACCGGCATCTGAATGTCCATAAAAATGAGGTCGAAATCACCTTTTTCGGCGTGCGTCATGCGGTCGACGGCCAGTTGTCCGTTTTCCGCCCGTTCGGCGGTAATGCCGTGCATCGAAAGCAGCATGGAGATGATTTCCCAGTTGATGTCGTTATCCTCCGCCACCAGGATGCGCATGCCGGCGATGTCTGATTTGTCGTCTTCCTGATTTGCGTTGTTCTTTGCCTTGCCCAGCGCCTCGCTGAGCTTTTCGTACAGGGTGGAGCGGAACAGCGGCTTGCTGATGAACCCGCTGATGCCGGCATCCTTGGCAGCCTCCTCCAGGTCGGACCAGTCGTAGGCCGAAATCAGCAGGATCGGCACCTGACTGCCCACGCTTTCCCGGATCTTCCGGGCTACCTCGATGCCATCCATATCCGGCATCTTCCAATCCAGGATGACCACCTGATAGGTTTCCCCGCCGGAGGCCATCCGTACGGCTTCCGCCCCGCTGAGGGCAGTATCGGCCTGCGCGCCCAGAGACAAAAGGGTATCCTTTGCGGTGGTGAGGAGGACTTCGTCGTCATCCGCGATCAGCACACGGATGGGATCGAGCTTCATTTCTTCCGCCGGCTTATCCGCCAGGGGCAGACAAAGCGTGACCGTAAAGACGGTGCCCTTGCCCAATTCACTCTGACAGTCAATGCTGCCGTGCATCAGGTCGATCATCTGCCAGGTGATGGCGAGGCCGAGGCCCGTTCCCTGAATCGTGTTCACCCGGCTGTCCGTCTGGCGCGAGAAGGGCTGATACATTTTCGCCATAAATTCCGGGGTCATGCCGATGCCCGTATCGGCCACCCGGTAGATCAGGCGCACGGTGCTGTCGCTGTCGCCCGTCTCTTCCCTCAGGTCCACAGAAACCCGGCCGCCCGGCTCTGTATATTTGAGGGCGTTGGAAAGCAGGTTGATAAAGATCTGGTTGATGCGCAGCTGGTCCGCGTACAGGTACTCATGCTCAAAGCGGTTGACGCGGAAATTAAAGTCGATGTTCTTTTCCCGTACCATGGGCTGGGAGAGGTTGATCAGGTTTTCGGCACATTCTACGATAGAGAAGGTGACGGGGCTCAGGCTCAGCTTGCCGCTTTCCACCTTCGATATGTCCAGAATGTCGTTGATCAGCGTCAGCAGATGGCTGCCCGCTAGGCTGATCTTGTGCAGGCTTTCCCGGACAGTTCTACTGTCCTCCACATTTTTCTCTGCGATGGCCGTCAGCCCGATGATGGCGTTCATGGGGGTGCGGATGTCGTGCGACATGGTGGAAAGGAAATCAGTCTTAGCCTGGTTGGCACGTTCTGCCTCAGCCGCGGCGGCCTTTAACTGCCGGTTCAGCCGCACGAGCCACATGATGTTGAACGCCAGCAGAGCCAGAAGACCTACGGAAATGATCACGATGAGGATCCAGTCCATGGCCGTTCGTCCCAGCTGGCTCATTGGAATCATGGTAACCAGGATCCAGTGGTCCGTGGAATTGACCCGGGTATGCGCCGCCAGGCACTGCTGGCCCTGTGCATTGCTCAGAACCAGCGTACCGGGCCTTCCGGAGACAGACTGCTTTACCTCCTCCATATGAGCCCTGCCTGCGTGGTTATAGGACTGGTAGAACTCATAGAAATTGGTATTTTTAAAGGAATGGCCGTGGATGATGTAGTTACCTTCCAGATCAATCAGAGAGACCTCGGCGCTGCGGTAATCCTCCGTAGGGAAGGTCCATCTCTGTTCAAAGGACGCCACCGGGATAATCCTGAGCAGGACCGCCTCCCTGGAAGGACCCTCCGGCGTTTCCAGAAGCGTGATGGGGCTGCAGAAGGCAATGGACTGAATCGCGTTGGTCGGGTTGGTATAGGCGCGGGTCACGTTGACGGTGCTTTCTTTGCCAAGCAGTTCTTCAAAGCCGCCGCTGAAAATGTTGATGTTGGCATAGGAAACAGCAAAGTCTCCGTCGCTTCCGGCCTTCGGAACGGTGGAAATGCCGCTTAGCTCCGCTCGGTCCGTAAAAAGGATGTGGGCCATGATTTCCGGCGCGGTAACGGAAGCGCCCACGAAATCGATGGCCTCCTGCGCGGTCATATGGCTGGCGTTGATATAATTGGCCCAGCTTCTGCAGACCTGCTGTTCGCCCAGCAGATAATTGGTGGTCACATTTTCCATGGCCACCGTCATGTTTTCAAATGCCTCCGTCTGGGAGGCGAGGAGACGCCGATGCTCGCTGCTCGTATAAAACGTCAGAAACGTCAGAATGAGCAGCACAATCAGTACGTTCCCCAGGATCATCAGGCTCTTTTTCATCCGGGCCTCCGTAGATTTCAGCGAGGATCATTCATTCCATCTCAGTATAGCACTTTTAAGGAGCTTTGACAAATGAATAAAAGAATCTCCAGCATAAAGAGAAAATACATCCGAACTTTAAGAAAAACACTGCCGTCAAACAGCAGTGCTTTTCTGACTAAAAAATTAACGCTCAAGGTTTCATTGTCGGGAACAGCAGAACGTCGCGGATGGAGGAGGCGTTGGTCAGAAGCATGACCAGACGGTCGACCCCGACGCCGAGGCCGCCGGTGGGCGGCATGCCGATTTCCAAGGCGTTCAGGAAATCTTCATCGACGCCATGAGCTTCTTCGTCTCCCTGGGCTTTGAGGGCCGCCTGGGCTTCAAACCGGGCGCGCTGGTCGATTGGATCGTTGAGCTCGGAGAAGGCGTTGCCCATTTCCCGGCCCAGCATGAACACTTCAAACCGTTCGGTATAGCCGGGGTGAAGCGGGTCACGCTTTGCCAGGGGAGAGATCTCCACCGGGTGGCCGTACAGGAAGGTCGGCTGAACCAGATTCTTTTCGGCGTATTCGTCAAAGAACAGGTTCAGGATATCGCCTTTCTGATGACGCTGCTCGTATTCAATGTGATGTTCCTTGGCGACGGCGCGGGCTTCTTCCAGCGTGGAAATCTGATCAAAGTCTACGCCAGAATACTTTTTGACCGCTTCCACCATGGAAATACGGGCGAAGGGCTTGTCCAGATCCAGCTGAACGTCCCCGGTGTCCACCAGCCCGGTGCCGTTGACGGCGTGGGCGACATAGCGGAACATCTCTTCCACGATGTCCATCATGCCTTCATAGTTGGTATATGCCTGGTAGAGCTCCAGCATCGTGAACTCGGGGTTGTGACGGGTATCCATGCCTTCGTTGCGGAAAACACGGCCGATTTCATAAACCCGCTCAAAGCCGCCGACGATCAGGCGCTTCAAATGAAGCTCCAGCGCGATGCGGAGATACATATCTATATCAAGGCTATTGTGATGGGTGATGAACGGGCGGGCGGACGCGCCGCCGGCCTGGGTATGCAGGACGGGGGTTTCCACTTCCAGGAAGCCGCGGCTTTCCAGGAACGTGCGGATCGCGCTGATGACCTTGCTGCGCTTGATGAAGGTATCCCGCACTTCAGGATTGACGATCATGTCCAGATAGCGCTGACGGTAGCGCAGATCCTGATCCTGCAGGCCGTGGAACTTTTCGGGCAGGGGCTTGAGGCACTTGGAAAGAAGCGTCACCGTCTGCGCGTGAACAGAAATTTCTCCGGTCTGCGTTTTAAAGACAAAGCCGGTGATGCCAAGGATGTCCCCAATATCATAGCCCTTGAACGCGGTATAGGTGTCGACCCCGACGTCGTCCCGGCGGACATAAATCTGGATGTCGCCCTGGCCGTCCAGTAGATGGGCAAAGGACGCCTTGCCCATGACCCTGCGGCTCATCATGCGGCCGGCGATCGAAACCGTCTGGCCTTCGAGTGATTCAAAGCCTTCCAGGATCTGGCTGCTTTCGTGCGTTACATCGTATTTCGTGATCTGGTAGGGGCTGTTGCCGGCCTCCGTCAGTTCCGAAAGCTTTGCGCGGCGGATCTGCTCCTGCTCGGAAAGAGCGGGCACTGTGCGGACGGGTGCTTCATTCTTTGTCTGATCCTGCATACGTTTTCCCTCTGATCAATCTGCTTTTTCGATTTTCAAGATGATAAAGACAACTTCCGCGTCGTCGGGCAGATGGGCGACGGCTTCCTCGCCGATCCGCTTGCCGAGCAGCGCACTGCCGATGGCGGACTCGTTTGAGATCAGCCGTTTGGCCGGATTGCTCTCGCGGGCGCCGACGATCGTGAACACATCCTGTTCGCCGGGGGCGTAAAGGTCTTCGTCGGTGCAGGATTTGCACTCGATGGTCACGGCGGTGCCAATGCTGACGTGGTCCGTGCGGATGTCGTTTTCATCCACCACGATGGCGGTGCTGATGGTCTGCTGCAGCTCGGCGATTTCAGCCTCCAGCTTGGACTGCTCGTTTTTGGCGGCGTCGTATTCGGCATTTTCGCTCAGGTCGCCGAAACCGCGGGCGATCCGGATCTGCTCGGCAATTTCCGGGCGACGGACATTTTCAAGATAATTCAGCTCTTCTTCGAGCTTTTTCAGCCCTTCAGCCGAAACGATGGTACGGGGCGCATTCTCGTTCATGGGTAAAACTCCTTTCAAATGAAAAAAGCATAGCTATTATTTGCATCAAAAATCATAACCGGACGGGGCAAAAATGCCCCGCCCTGTCGAACTATTATACAATAGTTTCATCGGTTTTGCAACCGTTTTATTTCATCATCTCATCCATTCCGTAGATGCCGGGCGTTTGGTCGATGATGAAACCCGCCGCTTTCAGCGCGCCGCTGGCAAAGATCGCGCGGCTCTGCGCGTGGTGGGTCAGCGTGACGATCTCGTCGTTCAGGAAGAAATCCACCTCATGGTCGCCGCAGACGGTGCCGCCCCGGACGGCGTGAACGCCGATTTCACCGCTTTTCCGCCGGGTATTGTTGCCTTTCCGGCCGTAGCACAGGGTGGTATCCTCGTCGCAGAGCGCATCCAGAAGGGCCTTGGCCGTCCCGCTGGGGGCATCGTCCTTATAGCGGTGATGCTTTTCGATAATCTCGATATCCGCCTGAGGCAAAAGCTGCTTGGCCATAGCGATCAGCTTTTTGAGCGCATAGACGCCCTGGCTCATGTTGGCGCTGACAAACAGGGGAATGGAGGCGGAGGCTTCCCGGATCATTCCGTTCTCTTTTTCGCCGTAGCCCGTGGAGCAGAGCACGCAGGGCAGCTTTTTGGAAACCGCGTACCGGAGCAGCCCCTCCAGAGCGGAGGGCCGGGAGAAATCGACGATCACATCCGCTTCTTCCGCGATCGGGCTGTCAAAGCCGGGATACACGTGAAAAGAACCAGCTGTTCCTTCCGCCGACTGATCGATGCCGGCGGCGATTTCAAAACCGTTTTCAGAAGCGAGCATCGCGACCTGGCGGCCCATTTTGCCCAAAGCGCCGCATAAAAGTATTTTTTTCATCCGTTCTTTTCCTCTCCGGTCAGCACGTTCAGGCGGACCAGCTCCCGGCGGAGCGTTTCTTCCGCCTCCTGATCAAGGGGCAGCAGGGGCAGCCGAAGCGCGTTTTCGCACAAGCCCATCAGGCGCATGACCGCCTTGATCGGGATGGGACTGACCTGCTTGAACAAAAGACGAATCAGCGGCAGATACCGAAGCTGCAGCTCGCGGGCGGCAGTAATGTCTCCCTTCTGCCAGCTGTCCGTCATCCCGGAAACAGCGGCGGGCAGGGCGTTGCTCAGGACGGAAATGACGCCCTCGGCTCCCAGGGAAAGCATCGGCACGGTGATTTCATCTGATCCGCAGAAAATCGGCAGATCGTCCCCGCAAGCAGCCATTATATCACCCACCCGGCCGATATCTCCGCCGGCTTCCTTGAGGCCGATGATGTTGGGATGCCGGCTCAGGACCTTCAGCGTATCCAGCGAAATGGCCATACCGGTTCTGGAGGGAACGCTGTAGAGGATCACCGGTAACTCAGATTGGCCGGCGATGGCCTGATAATGGGCAATCAGCCCCTCCTGAGTGGTTTTATTGTAGTAGGGCGTTACGCAAAGCTGAGCGTCCGCGCCCAGCGCTTTGGCCAAAGCCGCCCGTTCAATCACATCTCTGGTATTATTTCCGCCCGTTCCGGCGATGACGGGGACGCGGCGGTGTACCTGCGCCACCGTGCGGCGGATGACCTCCTGCCACTCAGTAAGCGAAAGCGTAGCGGGTTCGCCCGTGGTGCCGCATGGAACCAGGGCCTGGACGCCGTTTTCAAGCTGATACTCAATCAGCTTTTCCAGCGCCTGAACGTCGACGCTTCCGTCCTTCTTCATCGGTGTGATCAGCGCGGTAGCCGCTCCTTGAAAAAGCGGGGTTTTCATCCGTTTTTCCTTCCTTCCTGAAAACGATGGGGCCGATTATTTGTGGACGATTTCGCCCGTCGCGCAGAGGAGCTCCGCGCTCAGAACGCCGCCGCCGGCCGCCCCGCGGAGGGTATTGTGGGACAGGCAGACAAAGCGATAGTCAAAAATCCTGTCTTCACGGAGACGTCCGACCGTAACGCCCATGCCGCGCTCAAAATCCCGGTCCAGCCTGGCCTGAGGACGGTCCGGCTCTGTCATGTATTTGACAAAGGGCGTCGGGGCGCTGGGCAGCTTCAGCTGCTGCGGATAGGTGACCCAGTTTTCCCAGGCGGCGAGCATTTCATCGATGGAAGGCTTCTTTGTAAACTGTACGCTGACCGCCGCCGTATGACCATCCTGCACTGGGACGCGCAGGCACTGGGCGCTGATGACCGGGGAAACCGCCGGAACAATCGCGGAGGCGTCTGCGTTCGGACTGCCCCAGATTTTGAGGGGCTCCTGCTCGCTCTTTTCTTCTTCGCCGCCGATGTAAGGGATCACGTTGTCCAGGATGTCCGGGAAAGTTTTGAAGGTTTTTCCGGCCCCGCTGATGGCCTGATAGGTGCAGACCATGATCTTTTCAATGCCGCAGGAGAGGAAAGGCGTCAGCGCCGGAACATAGCTTTGAATGGAGCAGTTCGGCTTGACGGCAATGAACCCGCGGGCAGAACCGAGGCGCTTTTTCTGCGCGGGAATCACGGCGGTGTGAGCGTGGTTGATCTCCGGGATCAGCATGGGCACGTCGGGCAGGCCGCGGCATGCGCTGTTGTTGCTGACGATCGGCGTTTCCGTTTTAGCGTAGCGCTCCTCAAGCGCCCGGGTTTCTTCCTTAGAAGCGGAAATCGCGCAGAAAGCAAAGTCGATCTGACCGGCGACGGCTTCGACCTGTTCGGCGTCCTGCACCTTCATGCCGCGGATCTTTTCCGGAATCGGGTCCATCATGGCCCAGCGGGGGCCGACGGCTTCCTCATAGGTTTTCCCGGCGCTGCGGCCGCTGGCGGCGAGCACGGCGATCTCAAACCAGGGATGATCCGCCAGTAATGTGATAAAGCGCTGTCCGACCATCCCGGTAGCGCCGATGATGCCAACCTTGTATTTCTGCATGAATAAGCCCCCGATCCTAGTGGTTTTGCGTGAAAAACACGAAGCGATTATAGCATGCCGCCCGCAGTTGTTACAAGTTTTTTTGCTGTATTCGCGTCAGAACGGATACCCGTTAGCCAGGTTCTTTTTCTGAATGGTTTCGGGCCGCTCCGGCGGTGTGCAGCTCTGGCAGGGAACCAGTTCGTCGTAGGGCTCCTCGGTCAGCTCCCCGTAGGTAAAAGCGGTCAAGGGGTGGTACCGCTTGTTGACGCTGTGGCAGTACTGATTCAGATGATAACGGTTTCCGCCTACCTGGTTGTAATAAAGCACCAGGCTGTCATCGGGATAATTCGTGTAGCGTGTGGCGTCGTCCCAGATGATCACCTTGGTATTGATGGACAGGTTGTCCCACAGCCACTTCATGTTCTGCCCGTTTTCGTTTTTCGTGCGCTGTACCCGGACACAGCCGTGGCTCGCTTTCTGGCCCAGATACTGGGTCGTGGTGGAATAATCCTTATACCCGGTTTCCTGATCCCTGACCAGGGCCGGCACCTCATGGATCAGACACCCATTATTTAAAAGCAGGCCCATATCGCAGTACAGATTTCCCGCCCAGAAACCGCCGGTCCAGCTGACAATCAGAAATTCACCGGCGGGGGTTTCGTTCCACGGCTGGGAAGCGTTGACCTTTCCGGTGGATACCAGCAAAGTCCCGATGATCTTCCCTTTGGAAAAAATGTACATGGTCTGGGTATACTTATCGATCAGCAGGGCGTAATCCTCCTTGGGCTCCACCTGCTGCAGCACATCGGTCTTGACATAGCCCTGAATCAGCTGGGCCGTTTTTCCGTATCCGGCGACTCTGCCGTCCTTTTTATAGGTGTCGCCGTAGGAAGTGTTATAGGCTTCCACCAGCGTCCAGCCGCTGTCCAGCTGCTCGACCACATGGACGCCCTGGGAGCGGTAGGTAACTTCTCCAACAATATTGCTGCGGGAGGTGGAGCTGTCCGGCGTTTTCCGGAGCTTGTAGGTTTCCTTGGCGCTGTGCTTATGATCGTCCAGAATTGTAATAGGCTGCATCATGATGTCCCAAATCGCCTGTTCATCTTCTAATTTACCCAGCTCCATGGTCCAGTAGCTGTTTTCATCCTCAGAAGCGCGCAGAGCGCCGGCATATACGGGATGCTCGAGAGAAAGGTTTTCTGTTTCGTTCACCGCCTGAAAAGAAAGAAGCTGACTTTGGGAAACACTCTGATCCAGCACCGATAAGTCCCAGGGCCCATCCTGGGCTTCGGGCGATGGTTCCGGCTCCGGGGATGCTTTCGGCTCCGCTTCCGGCGTATCAGCGTCCTCCTCCTGCTCTACGCGGATGGACACCTGTCTGGAGCGGCTGGAAACGCCCTCCGCGCTGACCAGGGTCAAAAGTACGGAATAAGACCCAGCAGGCAGCGACTCCCCGTTTCTTTGAAGCTGCACCGAAAGCGTATTGCTGCCGGCCTTCACCGGCGTATGGCCCAGCTCCGTTCCATCCGCTGCGCTGGAAACGATCAGCTCTCCGGGGCAGGAAGCCTGCAGGTTGACGGCCATGGGGGAATTGCCAATAAGCTTGACGGAAACGCTGGAAAGAGCGAATGAAACATCCTGATTCTGCTGGGCTCCCGCAGGGATGGTCAGCAGAAGGAGAACGGTCACGGCAGTGAGCCAAAGGGCTAAACGGCGCATGCAAGCGGCCCTCCTTCCGTCAAATTTCCTGCTCCTCTTCCTTGGCCAGGCTGCTCCAGAATTCGGCCGTCCGGATCGCCCGGTTCCAGCCGCGCAGCAGGCGCGCACGTTCCTTTTCCGGCATTACGGGGGAGAAAGTATCCTGAATATGCCATCCCGCCGCGGTCTCCTGGAGCGTGGAAAAGAGCCGCGCGCCGAGGCCCGCCAGCAGGGCTGCGCCAAGGGCGGTGGTTTCCAGGACTGCGGGACGCTGCACCTGCAGGTTCATAATGTCCGCCTGGAACTGCATCAGGAAGCGGTTCGCGCTGGCCCCGCCGTCCACACGCAGGGCAGATGGAGCAGATCCATAGTCGCTGGCCATGGCTGTCAGCAGATCGGCCGACTGATAGGCGATGGACTCAAGCGCCGCCCGGACGGTATGATGAGCGCCTGTGCCGCGCGTCAGCCCTACCAGGATGCCCCTGGCGTACATATCCCAATAAGGCGCACCCAGGCCTGTAAAAGCAGGCACCAGGTAAACGCCGCTGTTACCGTCGATGTCTTTGGCGATTCCCTCTGAATCAGCCGCCTTCTGCACCAGCTTCATCTCGTCCCTGAGCCACTGAATCGCAGCGCCGCCGATGAACACGCTGCCTTCCAGGGCATAGGTGGGGACGCCGTTGAGCCGCCAGGCGGTGGTGGTGATCAGGCCGTGCTGGGACAGCTGACATTCGTTTCCAATGTTCATCAGCATGAAGCAGCCGGTCCCGTAGGTGTTTTTCACCATGCCTTTTTCAAAGCAGGCCTGGCCAAACAGGGCCGCGTGCTGATCGCCGGCGATCGCTGTCACCGGGATCGGCGTACCGAGGATATCCGGGTTCAGATTGCCGATGTACTGGGCGCTGTCGATCACCTGAGGAAGAAGAGCACGGGGGATTCTGAACAGCTTGAGCAGCTCGTCGTCCCATTCCTGGGTACGGATGTTGAACAGCATGGTCCGGGAGGCGTTGGTGGCATCCGTCACATGCGGGTGCCCCTGAATCAGGTGCCAGCAAAGGTAGCTGTCCACCGTGCCGAAGCAGAGATCGCCGTTTTCCGCTTTTTCCTGCAGCCCGCATTCATCTAAAATCCAGCGGATCTTCGTGGCGGAAAAGTAAGCGTCCGGCTTCAGGCCGGTTTTTTCGCGGATCAGGCCGGAAGCGCCGTCTTTTTCGATCTGCTCCACCATCGGGGCGGTGCGACGGCACTGCCAGACGATGGCGTGATAGACGGGCTGACCCGTCTGCCTGTCCCAAAGGATGGTGGTTTCCCGCTGGTTGGTAATCCCAATGGCAGCGATTTCGGCGGGGGAGATCCCGGTTTGACGCAGCACGGAGCGCAGCGCTTCGATCTGGGTGGATAAAATATCCGCCGGATCGTGCTCCACCCAGCCGGGCTGGGGATAATACTGCTTGAATTCATATGCGGAGGAGGCGATGATCTGCCCTTCCATGGTAAACAGCACGGCCCGGGAACTGGTCGTGCCCTGATCCAGTGCAACCAGATAACGCTGATTCATCATGGTCATTTCCTCCAATTTGATGCTTATTTAAGCTGAATGCCGTACAGCTTGGCGTTGTCCCTGGAGCAGGTGCCGATGACCAGAATGTCCCGGTACACGGCGGGGGAGCCTAGAATCTCTCCGCCCAGATCCAGCTGGGAAAGATGTACGCCGCTTCTGGCCTCGAACATATGGAGAACGCCGCTCTGATCCGCCTGAATGATGAAGGCGTCGCCCGCCTGGTTATAAACGGCGACAGGGGAGGAAACGGCCTCCGCGCTGAACTTGTAGTCCCAGATGACGTTCCCGGTTGCCTTTTCCAGGGCGACGATTTTGCTGCCGCCCTCCGTCAGCTGGTTGACGGTAAAGATGACCAGGTGGTCGATCGAATGCTGGCCGATCACCGGGCTTGCCTTGCAGCCAGACATTTCGGTTTTGTCGTGGACACAGGAGACACCGTAGGTCCAGTCGATTTCGCCGGTCATCGCGTTGATGCGGCGGATCGACACGTCTTTTTTGACCAGACGGTAGGCGTTGGTGTTGCCAGTATAGAGCCAGAGCTTGCCGTTTTCGTCAAAGTCCAAAGCGATCGCCGCGTCGGTGTTGTCTCCCAGATCGACAGCCCAGACGGTCGTCATGCTGTTGGTATCTACGCAGCGAAGCGCACCGTAGCTGTCTGCCATAAAGACATACTGGTTGTACATGGCGACGCTGCTCTCAATGCCGACGCGGTTGTCCTCCGACTTTTTCGCCTTGCTCATCAGATAGACGGGATCGTCCACGGAAATATCCAGCGCTTCCTCCGTCCAGCTGGTGTTGATGTGGACGGTATAGAGCAGACCGTTTTCGCCGGCGATGATCATATCGCCCGCCTTGGAATAGGTCGGGTCCTGAATCATGAGGGAGGTGCCGTCGAAAGCGCCGTTGGTGGTATACTGCTTCTGATCGTTGGACTGGCGGCCGTTTAAGAACATGACGCGGCTGCCGTCTAAGAGGTTATACAGGTAATGGCCGATCGCACCGGTCTTTCCGCCGGCAAGCTTGGATACGCCCTGACCGAAGGAAATCAGCGGGGCAGCCTGAGTGTAAACGGAGACGCTGCCTTTCAGCGGATAACCGATGGCAATCGGATCTCTGGTATCTGTGCCGTCCTTGAGGTCGACAAAATACACATTGCCGTCCTGGGAAGCGAAAATCACCTCGCGCAGGCCGGAGGTTTCCTTTTTCTCCGGGTAGATGTTCATCATGTTCCGGACGTCGCCGGCCCATTTGATGATGGCCGGCTGGCCGGTCCAGCCCATGCCGTACAGCGTGCCGCTGGAGGTTTTGATAGAGCCCATCTCCTTGGACCAGAGGATGGACATTTCGTCTTCCGCGATTTCCGCGGTGCCAAAAGCGGCGTTCCGGCGGAAATTATCTCCGCGGAAGGTAAATACGCCGCCGGCCCAGTAGCTGTACTGATCCGGGTTCAGGGCCATGATGGCTCGATCGCGGGTATAGTTTCTCTGCTGCTTTCCACCGATGTAGACGGAATTGATCGTCTGCAGCGATGCGGAAGCCTCAGCCGTCAGCTGGGGCATCGGGGTAATGGTCGGAACCGGCTCTGCCGTAGGTTTGGCCGGAGCGGGCGTAGCAGTGACGACGGGTTCCTTCGTCGCTTGCACAGGTTCTTTTGTCTGAACCGGCGTATCGGTACTCGGCGCATCGGGGTCTTCCGGCAGAGGCGTGGCGGCGGAGAAAACGAATACGCCGGTCTGTTCCGTCGGTGCTTCACTGGGCTGCGCCGGGCCGGTGGTCTGAGCGGAAACCACATATACGGTAGCAGCGGCCGCAACCTGTTCAGGAACCTGATCTGTAAAAGGCTCTTCCGTCTGCTGCTCGGAAACCATTTCTTCCGGGAGGTCTGTGCCCAGCGGTTCCTCTACACTCAGCTGCTGGATGATGACCGGCTCTTCGGCAGTACCCGCGGAAGCGGAAGCAGAAGAAGAGGCAGCCTGATAGGCCACCTGCACGGACTGGTTCGAGGTGATCCAGACATTGTTGCCCTGCTGGATGGACGCAAACACCAGGCTATCATAGGGCTGGCTGAAGGTAACGCTCAGCTCCCATACACGGCCGTTGTCGCTCAGGTCGTTCGCATAGGTGACAGAACTGGTGATCCGGTCGCCGTTCTGGTCGCACAGGCCGACGCTGGTCACGTTCTGGGTGGTGGTCATGTTGAATTTGCAGGTTTCTCCGATCTGGCCGGTGGGATTGGCGCAGCTGAACGAAAGCACCTGGGCCGGGGTTTCTGTCGGGCGGATCAGGCCGCCGACCCGGTTGACCACGCCGGTGATGCCGGATTTAATCTGATTTAAGCCGCCGATGACGCCGCTGTTTCCTTCCGGCAGGAAAAAATAAATTCCGGCGCAGAACAATACCAGGACCAAAACAACCGCCAGGACGATCTTCACCGTACCGGAGAGGCCGCCCTCCTGCTCTTCTTCCAGTTCTTCCTCTTCTTCGTGCACAGGACGGACCCTGGCCGGAGTAGCGGTATTGACGCTCGGGCGCTTGTTGGTTCTGCCGGCGGGACGCTGATACATGCGGTCCTGCTCGGAGGGCTGCGTTTCTTCTGCCGCCGGACGGGTTGCCCTGGCCGAATAGGGGGACTGATAGGCCGGCCGCTGCTGCTGCCGGACAGTCTGCTGATACCCAGTCTGAGTCATGCGTGTCTGCACTTCGTCAGAATTCTGAGCAGACCGGGTGAAAGAACGGCTGCGGCGGGAAAGCAGGGCTTCGTCTGATTTCAGATAATTTTCGTCCGGCCTTTCGTATCCGTCATAAACGTTTTTGTTGGAACGGTTTTGGGAAGCTTGGTTAGACTCAGGTCGGGCATAAGGATCCGCCTGCGGAACCTCCCGGTTTTGTCGGGGCGCAGCCTCCTGTTCCATATAACGATCCATCCGGCGATTCCTTCCCTGACGACGGGCTGCGCCGTTGTCTGTATCTCCATAATTGCTCATAAGCAACCCCCTTGCAAGAAATCACAATACTTCCTGATTATAACGCATTTACAGGGCTTTCACAAGTAAATTATCCTTCTGAAACGTGGAGGAAATATTGATTCAAACCGATGTAACAAAAACGTAACACACTTGACCAAAAAAAGAAAAAGATTTATAATAATTGTTGTTACTAAACCCGGGACGGCTCAGACGATTCCGGTTTTGGAGGATATGAACAAGAAATGAGTGCGGCAGTCAAACAGAGAAAAAAGCAGGCGGTCATCACGCGCACCACGGCGCAGGATGCCCTGATCCGATATATTCTGGGGATTCTCCTGATCGTTCTTGGCGCGGCGGCGCTGGCTTCTCTGTTTTCCGTGGACGGCGGCATCGCTTTCCGTCTGATCCGGGAAAGAATCTTCGGCCTAGCCGGCAGTTTTCCCTGGCCGCTGCCCTTCCTGATCATCTGGACCGGTGGGGCCATGATGCTGAGCTGCTATCACTCGGTCAACAAACGGTCCATTCTTTTTTCCTGGGTGCTGTATCTGTGCGTGCTGGCCCTGATGACCATGATGACCTATGTCAACGGCATCGGTCCGCTGATGAGCTATATCCGTTCCTACAACGCGGAACAGCGGCTGGGGCAGAGCCCCGGCTCTTTTGAAGGGTACATCGGCCAGATTTACGAATGGGGCGTCAACGGAAAAACCCCTTACTGCGGAGGCGGAGCCCTGAGCATGCTACTGGCTTTCCCAGCGTTTCGGCTGTTTGGAAATACGCTCGGCATCATCGTCCTGCTGGTGATTGCCGTCGGAAGCTGTCTGGCTGCTCTGAGAATCCGGGTCGGCGCGATGATCCGCGGCGGATCGGACTGGCTGGAGAAAAAGCACACAGAGCGCGCCGAAAAACATACCAGATACCAGGAACAGGGCGCGAGAAAACCGCAGGTTTCCATGGATACGCCCGCGCAGCCGGCCGGAGCGGAATATACCTTCGATACCTATGACGAAAGCAGCCAGGCTTATGCAGGCAATTCGCCGTTTGCTGGCCCAGCGGATCAGAACATACCATATTCCATGGACGAACGTGCCGGCGCTGCTCCCTATAGCGGCGAATCCCATTTTGTCCCGGTAGGAGACGGCAACAACCTCTATAACGAAGAGTTTGTTCTCCACCCCAAACAGAAGGAAAAGAAGCGCTCTTCCACAAGAAGCGAGAGCAAAAAAGCTGCACAAACGGAGTTGGACGACGGAAGCACACAGGCTTCCTTCCGCCCTGCGTTCGATGAACGGACAGCCGTTCCCGCCGCGGCGGTTCCTCTAGAGTATTCTGAAGAACCGGCACAAGCCTTGGAAGATCAGGCCCCCGAAACCGTTCCCATGACGGAGCAGGACTTTATGCCGCCCAACAGAAGCGCACGGAAAGAAGGGGGAAAGGCGCAGTCCAAACACGCTGAAGCTTCTTCTTCCAGGGCAAGCACGCCGTCTTCCGAGCCAGTGACTGAGCCGGTTCCGAAGCCGGCCCCAGCGAAATCTGAGACCGCGCAGGAGAAAAAAGAACTTTCCGAATGGCAGAAACAGCTGGAAAAGGTGTCCCGCGGGCTCTTCAGCAGTCAGCCGGTCAAGATCAAGGAAACTCCTGCTGAAAGGCCTCAGGTCGTGACGACCGATCCGGCGGTGCAGATGGACCGCCCGGTGCAGATCACGCCCACCAGGACGAAGGATCAAAGCACCCAAAACGGCAGAGAGGCCGCCCGTCTGGATGATACCCCAAAGCCCCAGCCGGCCATCCGGCCCAATCCGTTTTCTTCTCAGCCTTATACGCCGCCGCCCATCAATTTCCTTTCGGAGCCAAAGCTGATCAACCGGGCCGAATCCACGCAGGAAGACGAACGCCGCGCCCAGCAGATCGAAAGGACGCTGTCCACCTTCAATATCCAGACCAAGGTTTGCGAAATCACCCACGGGCCGGCCATCACAAGGTTCGCTCTGAAGATCGCCGAGGGAATCAAGGTAAAACAGGTGGTCGGGGTGCTGGACAATATCGCGCTGGAGATGGGTTCGGACCGTCTGCGCATCGAAGCGCCGATCCCCGGGACGAGCTATATCGGTATCGAAGTGCCCAACAGCAAGGTAAGCTCTGTTACGCTGCGCGAGGTGCTGGACAGCGAGGACATGCATAACGTCAAATCCCCGCTGGTGGTCGCCCTGGGCAAGGACATCGCCGGAAAGCCGATTCTGTGCGACCTTTCCCGCATGCCGCACCTGCTGATCGCGGGCGCAACGGGCAGCGGTAAATCCGTCTGCATCAACTCCATCGTCTGCAGTCTTTTGTACCGTACCTCGCCCGAAGATGTCCGGCTGATCATGGTGGACCCCAAGCAGGTAGAACTGCAGGTGTACAACGGCATTCCTCATCTGTTGATCCCGGTGATCAGCGATCCGAAGAAGGCCTCCAGCGCGCTGAACTGGGTGGTCAACGAAATGTTTGACCGTTACGGAAAGTTCAGCTCCCTGGGTGTGCGGAATCTGGACGGCTACAACAAAAAGGTCTCCAGGGAGAAAAAGCTGCCCAATATCGTGGTCATCATCGACGAAATGGCTGACCTGATGGAAGTCTGCCGAAAAGACGTGGAAGAAAGCGTCCGCCGTCTTGCCGCCCTGGCCCGGGCCGCGGGCATCTACATGGTGCTGGCCACTCAGCGTCCTTCGGTGGACGTTATCACCGGCGTCATCAAGAATAACATCCCGAGCCGCATCGCCTTTACCGTTTCCAGCGGCGTGGACAGCCGGACCATCATCGACGTAAACGGCGCGGAAAAGCTGATGGGAAGGGGCGATATGCTCTATCAGCCGACCGGCGCGTCCAAGCCGACTCGCGTTCAGGGCTGCTTCGTATCCGACGAGGAAGTGGCCCGCATTACGGAAAACATCATCGCTCGCTATCCGGCGGACTACAACACGGACATTCAGAACCAGATGGACAGCGCCCAAGACAGCGGCAGCGGCTCCCACAGTTCTGGTGACGAGCCGGTTTCAGACGGCAACGAAGGGGAATTCAATGACCTTCTTTCCAACGCCGTCCGTATGGCAGTGGAAGACGGACAGACCTCCATCAGCATGCTCCAGCGCAGACTGCGCATTGGATACGCCCGCGCTGGCCGCCTGGTAGATGAAATGACCAAGCTGGGTATCATCTCCGAATCGGAGGGCAGCAAGCCCAGAAAAGTGCTGATGACCAGGGAGCAGTATCAGGCCTGGTTGGAAGAAAACGAAGCCTCCTGAAGTGCATAAAAGAGAAAAAAACGGCCTTCCTGATTTGTCGCGTCACGCGTGAAGCGGCAGTCAGGAAGGCCGAATGTTTTTTGTGGATTACTCCGGAAGCGTATTCAGCTTTTCCGCAGTCCGGTTCAAAAGGTAGATGGAGCCGATGCAAAGAAGCACGACACTCAGGATCAAGCCGGCCAGCATCGCCGCTGCGCTGACATTGGACAAAAGGAACGCGATCAGAGCGACGGCAGCTGCGCATGCGATCCAGAGGATGATGCAGAAGAAGCTGTTGAAATTGCTCTTCATTGCCTCGGTCTCGGTCATCCAGTTGATCCTTGGATGACGTGCGTCAATCGTCATGCTGACCGCCGCAGGGACCACGCTGAGCATCAGGGCCAGCACGAATCCGACCAGCACATAGGGGACAGGCACGGGCGCTACCAGCAGCACCGGTACGCACAGCAGCAGCATGGAGATCAGGTTCAGCATCATGCTCACAGACAGCTTGGCCCAGAAGCGGATCTTCTGTTTTACGGGCAGAGACAGGGAAAAAGGATAACGCCGTCCTTCTCTTGAAATGGCTGTCGCCGGCAGCTGGTTGACCATGGTGCAAAGGAAGAAGATGGCCGTCATGATCGCAATCACCAGGCCAGCGTCCAACTGTCTGATGGCTTCCGCCAACCCTGTGGAAACTTCATCTGAGGAGATCTGCTGCCCGCTCATCCCGGTAAAAACACCGATCATCAGCGCAACCGGCATGATCAGACAGCCCAGGACACCGTTCAACAGATAAGACTGGGTGCGCAGCAGATCCCGCCATTCGAGCCGCATCAGTGCGCGGAACGGGGAAACGGCCTTGCCGGATACCTTCTGATTGCCTTTTGGGGCCGCTTTGGTCTGCTCGGTGGCAGAGACCGCGCAATCCAGATAACCTTTCGAGGTCAGGAGGTAGCAAAGGATCAGGCCTGCCGCGGACACCATGCAGAACAGCGTCATCATCCCAAAGCTTTCCGTAAAGCCCTGGGCCGCCCAGCGGGCCGGGGGAAAGAAGGAAGCGATTTTCTGAAGCAGTCCGTTCGGCTCGGTGATCATCTGAGCCATGGCCTGAGAACCGTTTCCCGCCCCTGTCATGGCGCCCATGGAGCTGCAGAAGATCAGGTAGCCCAGCATGAACACGATGGACAGGAAGGTCAGCGCCTGATCGCGGTGCTTTGCAAAGCCGCTCAGCTTCATCAGCAGGAAGGACAGAACCGCCACGATCGCCAGGGGCAGGGCCGGCAGAAATAGGAATACGGGGATCAATCTGATCGCCGGCAGCACCCAGGCGTCCTGGTCCAGCAGATAGAGCACGGCGGCCGGAATGACGATCGGAATATTGATCAGCAGGTCGCTGAAATAAAGATTGGTCAGCTTGGCCGCATAGATATGTCCAGATTTGACCGGGAGTACCGCCAGCCAGGTCACGTCTCTTCCCTGATACAGCTCAGAAAGGCTTTGAAAAAGCCCGAGCACCAGAGAACTGACGATGGCCAGAATAAACGCCATGGCAGGCAGAAGGGCTTCCTGGTGCATCTGTCTGAGCACGCCGTACACTTCATATTCCAGGTATACGACGCTGCCCAGGGCGAACAGAAGGACCAGGACCATCAGCACGCTTTTGACAGCCGTCTTGCCTTTTCTCCCGCTGTCTTTGAGGTTTCGCAGAGGGTTCATGCCGGCCAGGGTATTTTTCAGCATCAGCTTGGTCAGCAGAAGATATTGCTTCATTCTCCTTCCGCCTCCTCGGCCTGTGTCAGATCCAGGAACACCTGCTCCAGAGACGCGTCCCCGGTCTGATTGCGCAGCGCTTCGGGCGTTCCCTGGGTCAGCAGCTGGCCGTGATGGATGATGCCCACCTGGTCGCACAGCTTTTCCGCCACTTCCAGGACATGGGTGGAGAAAAATACCGTAACGCCATCCTTCGCCTGGGCACGCATTTCTTCCTTAAGTAAGAAAGAGGCTTTGGGGTCCAGGCCGACCATCGGCTCGTCCAGCACAAACACGGGTGGGCGATGGATCAGCGCACCGATGACGGAAATTTTCTGCTTCATTCCGCGGGAGTATCCCTGAATCCGGTCGCCGGCGGCGTCCTTCAGTTCGAACAGCTCCAGACAATGATCGATCCGCTGCTTCCTTTCTTCGGTGGAAACCTCAAAAATATCCGCCATAAAGTGCAGATATTCCATGCCGGTCAGCTTCTCGTACATTTCCTGGCTGTCCGGCACAAAGCCGATCATTTTCTTGACAGCCACGGGGTCCTGGGTCACGTCCACGCCGTTTACCAGCACTGTGCCGGAGGTGGGGCGTAGGACGCCGGTCAACAGCCGGATGGCAGTCGTTTTGCCGGCGCCGTTTGGGCCTAAGAAGCCGAATACCATGCCGTCCGGTACGGTCAGCGTCAGCTGATCCAGCGCAGGGCGGTCGCTTTTACCGTAAATCTTCGTCGCTGCCTTGAATTCGATCATAAAGAGTACCTCCCAACAGGTTCACGAAAGAATAACAGGATTACCTCGCGTTCGCCCAGAAAAACAGGGTCATGATGCCAGGACCGGTATGACAGCCGATGATGGATCCAACCCGCAGATGCTGAATATCGGCATTCGGGTTGATCTCGCGGACTTTCTCCGTCAGATACATGGCGTCTTCCTCACAATCGCCGTGGGCGATATAAACAGTATTCCAGCGGCTGCGGTCCGCGGTGGATTCATATTTTTCCGCCATCGCCTTTAAGGAACGCTTTCTGCCCATGACCTTGTCCTGGACGATCAGTTTTCCTTCAAAGTTCACGTTCATCAGTGGCTTGATCTTCATGATGTCGCCCACAATGGCTGTACTGCGGGAAACGCGCCCGCCGCGGTGCAGATAATCGAGCTTGTCCACGGTAAACCAGTGGTTGATGTGCTGGCGGTTTTCCGTCACCCAGTCCGCCAGCTGCTCGGCGTTCATCCCATGCTCGTCCCGCATCTGTAGTGCAAAATGGACCAGCAGGCCCTGGCCTGCGCTGGCGCAAAGGGAATCCACGACAAACAGACGGGCGTCCGGGTTCTTTTCCATCACCATGCTCCGGGCCAGCAGCGCGGTCTGGAAGGTACCGCTCAGGCCGGAGGAGAGGCTTAAATAAAGCACCTCGTGGCCTTCTTTGACCAGACGGTTAAACAGCGTCAGATAATCGTTCAGGTTGATCTGTGCCGTGGTGGGAACATCGCCGTTGCGCATCCTGTTATACAGGTCCAGCAGCTGAGGCGACCCGTCGTAACTGGTATAGACAAACGTCTCGCCGTTAATCGTGTAATCCATCGGGATCACGTACAGATCCTTCTGGCGGTCGATATAATCCTTGTTCAGGTCGCAGCCGGCGTCGGTCACGATATAAAAAGCCATAAAAACACCTCCGGTAGATTGCTTTGAAATAAAGCACCTTATTCTACCTACACCGCGATATTCTGTCAAGTATTCTGTCAAGCATGAGCCGAAATTGGTCAAGAATGACGCTGAAATTGGCTAAAATTGGCTTTGCTTTGCGGAAGCGGGGGAGCGTGGACGGGTATTTCCTCAAATGACATGGTTTTGTCATAATTGATCGATCATCCATTGATTGACAATCCTTTTGGGCATGTTATAATCATAAAGATGCCGTTTTCTTATGAAGGGGTGGTGTATTTGAGAAGACTGTTTCGTTTTGCCGGCAAGTATAAGATCTACCTGATTCTCGCGCCGCTGATGGTGATCGGCGAAGTTGCGATGGAAACCTATATCCCGCAGCTGATCGCCCGCCTGGTCAACCTGATCAACGAGGCGGAGCAGACGCCGCTGGAAATGAGGGAGATCCTGCTGCTTGGCGGTCAGATGATCCTGATGAGCATCCTGTCGCTGGCTTTCGGCGCGGGAGCGGCCAGGATGGCTTCTATCGGCGCGATGGGCTTTTCAAAAAACCTCCGGCACGGTCTTTTTGAAAAAGCGCAGAGCTTTTCCTTTAAAAACATCGATAAATTCAGTACCGCTTCTCTGGTCACCAGACTGACGACGGACGTCAATCAGGTGCAGAACATGCTGATGATGCTGATCAGAATGGCGGTCCGTTCTCCAATCATGTTCGTGATGGCCTTTTTCTGGGCCTGGCGGATGAATCCCAGCCTGATCACCATTTTGCTGGTCGCCGTACCGCTGCTGTTTACCGGCCTGGGCGTCATCATCAAGCTGGCGTTCCCGCGCTTTAAGGTGATGATGGAAAAATACGACGCCCTGAACGGATCCGTGCAGGAAAACCTCATCGCGATCCGCGTGGTCAAGGCTTTTGTGCGCGAGAGCTTTGAAAAATCGAAATTCGCCCGTTCCGCCGACGACCTGATGAACGCCCAGCGCCGGGCGGAAAAAGTGGTCATTTTGAACGGCCCGCTCATGCAGATACTGATGAACGGCTGCATCGTCGCCGTGATCTGGTTCGGCGGGAGACAGATTGCCCGCGGGGACATGAACCTGGGGGACCTGACCTCGTTTATTACCTATATTACGCAGATCCTGATGTCCCTGATGATTCTCAGCTTCATCTTTGTATCCTATGTTCTTTCCAAGGCTTCCGTTGCCCGTATCAACGAAGTGCTGGACGAACAGCCGGACATCGTGAGCCCCGAGCAAAGCGTTCAGTCCGTTCCGGACGGATCGATTGTTTTTGACCACGTTTCCTTCAGCTATACCGGCAGCAAAGAACGCGAGGTATTAAAGGATATCAGCTTCTCCATCCGCTCCGGGGAAACCATCGGGCTGATCGGCGCGACCGGCTCAGCGAAGTCCACCCTGGTGAGCCTCATCCCGCGCCTGTATGACGTGACGGAAGGGAAAGTCCTCGTCGGCGGCAACGACGTAAGACAATATGATACAGCGGTCCTTCGTGACGCCGTTTCCGTGGTGCTGCAAAAGAACGTCCTGTTCTCCGGCTCCATCGCTGAAAATCTTCGGTGGGGGAATGAGAACGCTACCCAGGAGGAAATCGAAGCCGCCTGCAAGGTGGCACAGGCGGACGAGTTTGTCAAGGCCTTCCCAGACGGATACCAGATGGATCTGGGCCAGGGCGGCGTAAACGTCTCCGGCGGGCAGAAGCAGAGGCTTTGCATTGCCAGAGCGCTGCTGAAAAAGCCGAAGGTCATGATTCTGGACGACGCGACCAGCGCCGTGGATACGGCGACGGACGCCCGCATCCGGGAGGCGCTCCGGGATCAGATGCCGGAAACCACCAAGATCATCATCGCGCAGCGAATCACTTCCGTGCAGGACGCCGACAGAATCATCGTTCTCGACGAGGGAAAAATCAGCGACATCGGCACCCACGAGGAGCTGCTGGAGCGCAGCGAGATTTACCGGGAAGTTTATCATTCCCAGCAGAAAGGGGCTGATGACTGATGCCGCCGCGTAATATGAAGCCAACAGCCAAGCCCAAGGATTTAAAAGGGACCATCAAACGTCTGCTTTCCTATTTAAGCGGGAGCAAAGCGCAGCTGATCGTCGTCGCCGTCTGCATCATTGTCAGCGCATTGGTCAGCGCCGTCGGCACCTACATGATGAAGGATATCATCGACATCTACATTAAACCCTTGATCGGACAGGAGAATCCTGATTTCACACAGCTGCTGTACGTCGTCTGTTTTATGCTGCTGATCTATCTGGCGGGTACGGTCGCCACGTACATCAACAACCGGGTGATGATGAAGCTTTCCACCGGAACGCTGAACAAGATCCGCAAAGAGCTGTTTGACCATATGCAATCCCTGCCCATCCGCTTCTTTGATACCCATACCCATGGAGAGCTGATGAGCCGTTACACCAACGATACGGATACCCTGCGTGAATTCCTGTCCCAAAGCCTTCCGCAGACCTTTTCCAGCTCGCTGACGCTGATCGTCACCCTGATCATGCTGATCCGTCTGAGCCCGCTGCTGACGCTGATTCTGATCTGTCTGCTGCCGCTGAACATGGTGGTCATCCGGGCCATCGGCAGCCGCTCGGGCAGATATTTTGCCCAGCAGCAGAAGGCGGTCGGCGCTGTCAACGGCTATATAGAGGAAATGATTGCCGGCCAGAAGGTCATCAAGGTCTTTAATCATGAGAAAAAAGCCCAGCAGGAATTTGACAGGCGCAATGAAGAGCTGCAGCACGCGGCGACCCAGGCAAATACCCTGGCCAGCATTCTGATGCCGATTATGGCCAACCTGGGCAATATCCAGTACGTGATCATCGCGGTGATCGGCGGCATCCTGGTGCTGAATCATCAGGTGTCTTCCGTTGGTACCCTGGTGGCGTTCATGCAGTTCGCCCGGAACTTCTCCATGCCGATTACGCAGCTTTCTCAGCAGTTTAACACCATTTTGCAGGCAATGGCCGGTGCAGAACGCGTCTTTGCCGTACTGGATGAGGAGCCCGAGCAGGACAACGGTTATGTCGCCCTGGTCAACGCCCGACGGGATGAGCATGGAAATCTGACGGAATGTGCTGAACGCACAGGGCTTTGGGCGTGGAAACATCCTCATTCCGCCGATGGATCCGTCACTTACGCGGAATGGAAGGGCGACGTGGTATTTGAAAACGTCGTGTTCGGATACGTCCCGGAGAAGATCGTCCTGCACGATATCTCCCTGTACGCAAGGCCCGGCCAGAAGATTGCCTTCGTAGGCTCCACAGGCGCAGGCAAAACCACGATCACCAACCTGATCAACCGGTTCTACAACCTGCAGAGCGGCAAAATCCGCTACGACGGCATCAACATTGAGAAGATCAAGTTGCCGGACCTGAGGAAATCCATGGGCATGGTGCTTCAGGATACGCACCTGTTCACCGGAACGGTCAGGGATAATATCCGGTACGGCAAACTGGACGCAACGGATGAAGAAATTGAAAAAGCGGCGAAAATCGCGAACGCGGATTTCTTCATTCAGCACCTTCCGGATGGGTACGATACCATGCTGACCAATGACGGTGCGAATCTTTCCCAGGGACAGCGCCAGCTGATTGCGATCGCTCGCGCAGCCGTTGCCGACCCGCCGGTACTGATTCTCGATGAAGCGACCAGCAGCATCGACACCAGAACCGAAGCGCTGATCGAAAGGGGAATGGACGAGCTGATGAAGGGCAGAACTGTTTTCGTGATCGCTCACAGGCTCTCAACCGTCCGCAACTCTCAGGCGATCATGGTACTGGAAAACGGCCGGATCATCGAACGCGGCAACCACGAAGACCTGATCGCTCAAAAAGGCAGGTATTATCAGCTTTATACCGGTAAATTTGAATTATCCTGATCAATCAAGAAAACCCAGTGATGGACAGCGCTTCAAAAACGCTGAAATCACTGGGTTTTTCATATCCTTTTAGACATAGAGGAGAGGCAAAGTTTTATATAACTATGCGTAAAATAACGGTTTTACGCAGAATTGATTGTGTGGAGGAATGGACAGAGTAATTCAGCGCTTACCATTCCAAATCCAGCCATATATCTTCATTTGGTAGTTTATCATCATGCTGCTTGTATATCAAATTTCAAAAATGATTATGTAATTTAATTGTGAAGTTTGAGCTCTTCTTAGAAAAAACCAATCATCTTGAATTAGCTTACATTCGCAAAACAAGCCTTTCACATTTCTTATAGTGAATATCTGTATACTCATTCTTGTTATTGCCCTTCCCCATATCCTTACGATCAAAAAGACGAATGGAGTTTAAAGAAGCATTTCGATGTCTTTTCTTGTACCTAGGTGTTTGATTCTGTTATCAGTCAGCTTTCATATATGTCTTTGAAATAATATATTCTTGGTCAAAAATACGTTCATCGTTTTGTTACTGCAAGCAAGGTTTTGTTTCTGCAAATAAGTATGATGATACCAAAGTTATTGTTGGAAAAATGATTGAACAGATCTATATAGACTATATTCAATCATCAAAAACGCCTGATATACCAAACAATATCTCTGATCATATATCTTATATTCTTTTGAAAAAATGAAAGAAACCATAAAAACGCCTGAAATCACAGTGGTTTTTGATGCATAACACGGATTATATATTCCAAAAATACAACTTAAAACCGGCTTTCCCGAAGGAAAGCCGGAAATATGATCCAAGCTATTCTTTATTTGATGGTCAGACGGCCAGCCTTGGGTTCTTCTTTGATCTCGCTGTTCAGCTCGTTCTGGATGTAGGTCACCAGGGCTTCGTCCAGCGGGATGTTCGTGTCAAAGCCGTTGCCTTCGACATAGGCGCGGTTGAACACGTTGTAAGTGTCGCCGCCAGCGGCGCAGAAGTTGTTGGTTACCACCACGTAAGTGCCCGCCGGATCAAAGGGCTTGCCGTTGATGGATTCGATGGTAACACGCTGAATGCTCTTGGGAGCATAGTAGGTCGTGTCCTTGCCGTTCAGCACGTACAGATCGCCCTGATCATAAGCCTTGGTGGTATCCAGGGTCCACACGATGCCGCTGGTCTGCGGGAAACCGCCGATGGAATCAGGCGTGCAGAAGGTAGAAGCTTCGAGCGCTTCCAGCAGTTCAGCGCCGGTGACGCGAATCACGGCTACCGTGTTGCCGAAAGGCAGAACAGTATTCACGTTCTTCATCGTGACGTCGCCCGCGGGAATCGCAGCGCGGATGCCGCCGCCGTTGGTGATGCCCACGACGTTCATCAGTTCTTCTTCAGACACGCTGCCGGCAGCGTTCACAACGCTCCAGACCATGGCATCGGTGATCAGGTCGCCCAGGTTGGTTTCCTGAGTACGGTTGCCGGGGGCTTTATCGCCGTTGAAGTTCACATTGGAGGTGGCGAAGGGGGTGTTGTAGATCTTGTCGATGTCGTCGATGATCTTCTGAGCGGTAGCAGCGGTTTCAGCATCCTTGGGCAGGCCGTTGGTGCTGATCAGGAAGTTCTTTTCGATGGTCTTGCTCGCGTTGTCGATGACAACCACGCCGATATTGGCGAACTTGGTGCCGGTGGACTGGATCGGTTCGCCGTTCTCGCCCTGGGTCATCACGGTATGGGAATGACCGTCAATCACGAAATCCACACCGGTCACCTTGGACAGGACGTCGATGGAACGATAGCCATTGGAGGCGGACTCTTCGTCAACGCCCAGGTGCCAGATGCCGATCACCAGGTCAGCGCCTTCCGCCTTCAGGGCGTCGACTTCAGCCTGTGCATTGTCATAAAGAGCATCAAAGGTTGTAAAGTTGATTTCGCTGATCAGACCGGGGTTGACCTTGGTCGCGGTTTCAGGGGTTTCAAGGCCGAAGAAGCCAAGCTTCAGACCTTCGTTTTCAACGATAGTGTGACCCGGCAGGATGGAATTACCATTTTCCATCAGGATGACGTTGGAGCAGATGGTCTGGAAGGTGGCGTTCTCCAGGTTGGCCATCAGCTGAGCGTAACCATAGTCAAACTCATGATTGCCCAGCGTCACGATGTCATATCCGGCCGCGTTCATCATTTCCACGGCGGAAGCGCCCTTGTTGACGCTGACGTAAATCTCGCCCTGGCTGAAGTCACCGGCATCCACCATGATAACCTTGGCACCGGCGGATTCAAGAGCCTTCTTCATCGCGGCGATGTAGGCATAGCCGTCGATCTTGCCGTGCACGTCGTTGGAGTGAATGATCACGGTTTTGCCGGTGAAGTCAGTGGCGAACAGTTCCACCTGCTCAGCGGCGGCGGCCACCTGATCATTCAGCGTCTGTACGTTCTTCTCCAGGTCGGTCACCTTGGTTTCCAGCTCAGCTTTGGCAGTTTCCAGCGCGGCGTTGCCGTCGATCAGCTCGGTGATCTTAGCTTCCAGCTCAGCCTTGGCGCTTTCCAGGGCAGTGTTGCCTTCGGCCACCTTGGTTTCCAGTTCGGCTTTTGCAGCATCCAGCGCAGCGTTGCTTTCGGCCACCTTGGTTTCCAGCTCGGCCTTGGCGGCTTCCAGCGCCGCATTGCCGTCTGTCAATTCGGTTACCTTGGCTTCCAGTTCGGTCTTGACGGATTCAAGTTCTGCTTTCGCACCGTCCAGAGCGGCGGAGCTGTCGGTCAGTTCCTTCACTTTTGCTTCCAGCTGGCTCTTTACGGATTTGACTTCGTCCTGAGCGCTGTTCAGGGCGTTCTGCAGGGAACCTTTCTGGCTGAGCTCAACGCCGCCGAAAACCAAAGCGGCAACCAGGAGCACGGCCAGCACGATACTGACTTTTTTCATCCGAATGAATCTCCTTATCTTTTTTTGACGCATTTGCGCCTTGTTTATTATACATTTTTGCCCTGCGGATGTAAAGCGATTATGTGGGAAAAAATCAGGGAAATCAGCAAGTTTCTGCCAGACGAAAAACCGCCGGTCCAGCCGACGGTTTGTAAAGCCGTATTCTTTTTAAAATTGAATGTTTTTTTATCTGGCCGCCTGGCGGAGTTCTTCCATGAATTCTCCGCAGGACCACGCGCCGCAGCTCATCACCGTGCTGCCGGATACATAGAACTGCAGGGTAACGCCATTGTCAAAGGTAATGTACAGGCCCTGTGATGTGGCGCTGCAGCTACCACTCAAGAAGGTGGAGCGCCGTGTCAGAATCTGCAGCAGCCTTCTGATTGTACCGGAATCGTTCACCCTGCCAACGCCGGAAAGGCTGATTTCCGACACAGATGCGTTTCCAAGCAGGGCGGACAGGGCTTCTGGAATTCCCTTCCCGTTGACGGAAACGCGCTGAAACACACGGAGATCCCCGTTGACCCGGGCGGCGACCGCAGCGCCGTCCAGGGACTGCACCCGATAAACCGTCTCTCCCTCCAAGATGGTGTTGGAGGAAATGCCGGTAGAATCGCTCTGCGAAGAAGATGAATGGCGAGACACCTGGCCGATGGCTTTCCCAAGGGCCCGGCTGGACAGATTCTGCGGTTCATTCAGCATCCGGTAGTAAGCGCCGTTGACCTGAATCATCGGGAAAGAGCTCATGGAATTGCCGGCAAACAAGTTCATAAAGGAAACGTTGCCCCCGCCGGACAGCGTCACGCTGCCTACGGGCAGGTCCGCCCGGGCGGGATAATTCTTTTCGCCTGAGCTTTCGCCGGCGGCAATGGTTTCCACGGCCGGGGTGGAAGTCGGCGTACGGAAATCCCCGGTTGAACGCCAGAGCAGGATCCCGGAAAACAGCACCAGCGCCGCAAAAACGGGAGCGCCTACGCGGACCCAGCTGGAGACACGAGGCTTCCTTTCCCCCTGTTCTTTCCGGAGAATCTGCTGAGCTCCCATGGGAGCAGCCTGCATGCCGGACAGCATTTCATCAGCTGTCTGATGAAGGTTATTCAGTTTCTGATCCATGCTCACAGGCATCACTTCCTTTCAAAACGGTTTCAAGCTTCTGTCTTGCGCGGGCCAGCCTGCTAGAAATGGAGCCCGTGGTGGAATTCAGCATCTTGGCGATTTCTGGAATACTGAGCTGCTGATAGTAGTACAGCAGGATGACTTCCCTGAACTTTGCAGGAAGCCTGTTGATGGCCTGCATCAGCACTTCCTTTTCCTGCCCGTCGTCGATCTGGCTGGTTTCATCCGGCAGCATTTCCAGCATGGGACTGCCGACGATGACGCGCTTGGCCCAGGAGTTTCGCCAAATGTCTTTACATCGGTTCAGCGCGACCTTCAGCAGCCACGCCTTTTCAACGCCAGCCTGCAAATCCGGCGAGGAGGTCAGCAGCCTCAGAAAGGTATCCTGGGTCACGTCCTCTGCCTGTTCCCGGCTGCCTAAGTAAAAGTAACTGAATCGAAGGATATCGGTGGCGTACCGCCGGTAGATCTCTTCAAAACGGCTCTCGTCCATCCGGCTGCAACGCCCCCTTTCCCCTTCCATGTATATAACGATGAAAAACGATGATTTCTTTCATGTCTGAAAAATAATTTTTCCTGTTTATTTGAACATTCCGCTTCTTTACAAAGACTGCTTTGTGTTGTAATATTCCATCGGAAACATTGATCGCTGCCGGTGAATCGAACATAACAGAAAGCCGGCAAATCGTTGGAGGAACTATGGCTGAAAAGAAAAAAATCATCCTGACCGGCGGTGGGACAGCTGGCCACGTGACCCCGCATCTGGCGCTGATTCCGCGTCTGAAGGAAAAAGGATACGAGATCCATTACTTTGGGACGGAAGACGGCATCGAGCATACGATGATCAACCGGCTGGACGGCGTGACCTATCATTCCGTCAAAAGCGGGAAGCTCAGGCGTTACCACGACTGGAAAAACTTTACCGATCCCTTCCGGGTGCTGGCCGGCGCTTTTGAAGCGAAAAGAGAGATCAAAAAGCTTCGTCCGGACGTCTGCTTTTCCAAGGGCGGGTTTGTGGCTGTGCCGGTCATCTGGGGCGCGTGGCGGGCGCATGTGCCCATTCTTTGCCATGAAAGTGATCTGACCCCGGGCCTGGCCAACAAGCTGAGCGCCAGATTCGCCACCAGGATCGTGACCACCTTTCCTGAGTGCGCAGAAGCGCTGGGACAAAAAGCTGAAATGGTCGGGACCCCGATGCGTCCGGAGCTTTTTGCCGGCAACAGGGAAACCGGACGAAAAATCGCCGGCTTTTCGGACGATAAACCGATCCTCCTGATGACGGGAGGCAGCCTGGGCGCGCAGAGCATCAACAAAGTGCTTCGTGAATCCCTGGAAGACCTTCTGCCGCGGATGAATATCATCCATATCTGCGGAAAGGGAAATCTGGATCAGGGGCTTCTAAATACTCCCGGCTACGCTCAGTTTGAATTCGTGACAGAAGAACTTCCCCATCTGTTTGCCGCCGCGGATGCCGTGCTGTCCCGTGCCGGAAGCAATTCCCTGTGCGAGCTGCAGGCCCTGAAAAAGCCGATGCTTCTGATTCCTTATCCGATGGGAGCGTCGCGCGGAGACCAGATTTTGAACGCCGAGAGCTACCGGAAAAGAGGGTTGGCGCTGGTGCTGAGCCAGGATCAAATGAACCGAGAGACGCTGGTAAAGTCCATCCAGGAGTTGTTTGAAAAGAAGGATCAGCTGATTTCAGCGCTGAATAACGCCCCGACTGTTGATGGAACAGACCGCGTTCTGGAGCTGATAGAAGAAATCCAGAAAACGAGGAAGTGATCCTCCGTGATGTCATCCAGGGATGCTTTGACTCAATATGCTGTACTGACGCTGATTAGCAGCACCCAGGCCCTGAGACTGGTCCGGAAAGAAACCCGTTTTCGGACAGCCGCTTTCGCAGAACACATTCTGTTTTCAAGTAAACAGACAGATCTGATTGCGGACAGCAGGCTGTCGCTATCTAAAAAAGACAGTGGTCTGTCCGTCCTCGGCGATCGTGACGACAGTCCGTTTTACCTTGAATTTCTTCCCGGAGCTTCCGGGAAGAGCCGTCTTGTCGCCCGGCTGAGCGGGAAAAACCAGAGGCAGCTGCTGATAGACGCTGATCTGCTGCCTCTTTCCCCCGCTTTGCCGGGTGTTTTTCAGCTTTCCGCCCGAATCGACTGGGACGGGAAAGAACTGCTGTTTCCGCTTGCTTCTTCCGTAGCGCTTTGGCAGAGCGGTTCTGCCGATCAAATGGCGCTACGCTTTGGATGTGCCGAGTTTAGCAGTAAACTCCGGTACGGTTTCATCCAAAGCCGGCAAGCAGTTCAATTTGCGCCGATTTCCCTTGCAAAAGCGGGACCGTCTTTTTCCTTTATCCCTGTTTCAGACGGGCATATGTTGAACGAAAGCGACCCCTTCCGGGGTGAAATCCGGTTTGGACGCTGGTCTTTTCCCACCGGTTCTGATGCCGTTAGGATGCTGGGGGTTGATATTTCTCCCGCTCAGTAGATCAGATACTCGCACTCCAGCCTTCCGTTGTACAGCCTTCTTTTCTTTGAAGCCCTTTGACCGAACGCTCTTTCAAAGCCCGGATGGCCAGTCAGTACGCAGAGACGGCTTCCTTCGTGGCGGTCCTTCATTTCCCGCATGGAATGATAGAGCTTTTCACAGCTCTTTTTATCGCTGAGCCGCTCTCCATAGGGAGGATTGGCGACAAACATGACGTCCTTCGTCTCCAGGTTTAGTTCTTTCAGATCACAGACGGATACATGGATATAATCCTGCAGTTTTGCCTGCTGAATATGCCTGTTCGCCAGTTCCACAGCCGCTTCGTCAATATCCGTCCCTGAAATCGGCGGAATATCCGGGAGCACCATCGCCACTTTCGCCTGATTGCGGATCATTTCTATGTCGTGGGCAGACAGCATTCCCCACTTCTCCATCAGGAAGCTCCTGTACAGGCCCGGTGCGCGGTTGGCGGCAATCATGGTCGCTTCGATCAGCAGAGTACCGGTTCCGCAGCAGGGATCATGAAGCGGCTGACCCTTTTTCCAGGGAGACAGCAGAATCATCGCCGCCGCCAGCGTTTCACGAAGAGGAGCTTCTCCGTTCCAGGTCCGGTAGCCGCGCCGGTTTAACGCATCCCCGCAGGCGTCCAGCGTCACGCGCGCGTGATCGGAATGTATGGCTACCTGGACAGGATACTGCGCTCCGTTCTCCTCGCACCAGGGCATATGGTAATAGGCCATCAGTTCTTCCGCCAGAGCTTTCTTGGCGATGGCCTGGCAGTCGCTGACGGACATCAGTTGGCTGCGCACACATTTTCCGCTGACGGGGAAGGCGGCGTTGCGCGGCAAAAATTCCTGCCACGGACAGCCGCGTACCAGGCGGAACAGATTTTCAAACGTTTTTACCGGGCCTTCCGTCACCAGAAGCTGCACACGGTCCGCGCACCGCAGCCAGAGGGCGGCGCGGAAAGCGTCCTGCGCCGTGCCTTCAAAGCGAACAGCGCCGTTTTCCGCTCTGGCGGACAGGCCTAGGTCGTTCAGTTCTTTTCTGACCACCCCTTCCAGTCCGAAGGCGGCGGTGGCAAGCCATTCATATTTCATGCTGATTTCCTCCATCAACAGGATCCCTGAAAATTAAGTCTTTTCAAAAACGGGTTTTGCGTGTACAATAAGAATTAATGAAAGGGGGCAATTCCTTTGAATAAAAAACGTTTGCTTTGGATCGTACTGGACAGCGTGGGCGCCGGTGAAATATCGGACGCCGCTGAATACGGAGACGCCGGCGCCAGTACCCTCGAGCACATCTCTGAAACGGTCGGGCTGCATATGCCGGTCATGCGCACGCTGGGCCTTGGCAATATCGGCACCACCGGCCTTTCCCCCATTCCCCATCCAAGCGGCGCTTACGGCCGGGCCGCTGAACGGTCCAAAGGAAAGGATACGACGACCGGTCACTGGGAAATGGCGGGCGTTACGCTGGACAAGCCCTTTCCGACCTACCCGAACGGGTTTCCAAAGGAAGTGATCGACCGCTTCGAGCAGGCGATCGGCACCAAAACGTTGGGGAACAAGCCCGCTTCCGGCACTGTCATCCTGGATGAGCTGGGAGAAGAGCATCTGCGCACTGGCTATCCAATCGTTTATACCTCCGGGGACAGCGTTTTTCAGATTGCCGCGAATGAAGAAATCATTCCGCTGGAGCGCCTGTACGAGCTCTGTGAAATCGCCCGCGCGCAGCTGCAGGGTGAGCACGGGGTCGGCCGTGTAATCGCCCGGCCGTTCAAAGGACAGAAGGCAGGCCATTTCGTCCGCACTCCCCATAGAAGGGATTTTTCCATGGAGCCCGTGGGAACCACAGTCCTGGACGTGCTGAAAGCCGCCGGGAAGGATGTCCTTGGCGTCGGAAAAATCGAGGATATCTTTGCGCACCGCGGCCTGACAGAATCCATTCACGCGGCTGGCAACCCTGATTGCATTGAAGCGACGCTGGAATTTATGAAGCGGGATTTTGACGGCCTGTGCTATGTCAACCTGGTGGACTTTGACAGCACCTACGGACATCGCCGGGATACGGAGGGCTATGCGGCCGCCCTGGAATACTTTGACGAAAAGCTGCCTCAGATAATGCGGCTGATGAATGACGAAGACCTGCTGATCATCACCGCGGACCACGGTTGCGACCCGACCTTCAAGGGCACGGATCATACGCGGGAATGCGTTCCCATCATCTGCTGGTCCCGCAGCCTGAACACCGGCGTCAACCTCGGAGACCGCGACACCTACGCCGATATGGCCGCTACGATCGCCGAATTCTTTGGACTGGAAGAGCGGTTTAACGCCACTTCCTTCCTTTCGGAGCTGTACGGAGGAGAAATGCAATGACCTATCAGGATTATGAGGAAGCCCGGGACGTCGCGATGAAGCAGATCGGCGGCGCGGAAATTGCTGTTGTCCTCGGCAGCGGCCTGGGAGATTACGCGGAGGAATTTGAAGACGTTCGGGAAATTAAGTACCGCGACATTCCCCATTTCCCCGTCAGCACCGCTCCGGGGCACTCGGGCAAGCTGATCAGCGGCACGAAAGCCGGAAAAAGGGTCCTGATCATGAGCGGCCGCATGCATATGTACGAGGGCATTCCGCTGGAACAGATCGCCTTCCCCATCCGGGTGCTGAAGCTGATGGGCGTAAAAAACCTGATCCTGACCAACGCGGCGGGCGGGGTCAACGCGTCCTTCCGGCCCGGCGACCTGATGCTGATCACAGACTACATCAATCTGACCGGGAGAAGTCCGCTGACCGGCCCGAATGAGGCGCTGTTCGGCCCCCGCTTCCCGGATATGAGCCAGGCGTTTTCAAAAGAGCTCCGTCAGGCAGCGCTGGAAAGCGCTCAGGAAATGAACCTGGAAATCCGTCAGGGAGTCTACTGCTGGATGTCCGGCCCCTGCTATGAGACGCCGGCTGAAATCCGCATGATCCGTCTGCTTGGAGCGGATGCCGTAGGAATGTCCACCGTGCCGGATGTGATGGCGGCGGTACACGCCAGCATCAAAACCCTCGGCATTTCGTGCATCACCAATATGGCCGCCGGTATGCTGGACCAGCCGATCACTCATCAGGAAGTGCTGGAAGTCGGGAAAAAGGTACAGAGTTCCTTCCGCGGTCTGCTGGACCGAGTGATTGAAAAGCTATAAAGGACACTGCTTTTTGTTCATGACTGCCGCTCGAAATTCGGGCGGCAGTCTTTAACTTTTTCTTTACAGATAAAGAGTATTGCCGCCGATGAATTCCCGCAGAATGGAAAGCGGCGGGATTTCGTTCATGGTATCCTGCGGGGCCGGAACGATATAATTCAGCATTTTGATCAGCCTGCGGGCCAGAAGATAACAGGGGTTCTCCGGCGGAATGTCCGCCAGGATATCATAGCCTACGTTGCGCAGGAAGGGCAGCTCGTAGTGAAGGACGGAATTGAAGACAAAATCAGCCTGTTCCTGGTACGGGAACACCCATTTTTCTTCCCCTTCCCGCACGTTTTTCCACATGTTGAGCGTATCGATGGCGGAACTGCCGCGGAACTGATAATCCCGCACGATTCTGCGAAGCAGTCGGGCGTCGGTGGTCCGGATCCGGTTATGATCGTCCAGGTTCAGGCACGTCAGCTCGCTGATATAGATCTTGCTGATGCGGTGATTGCTCAGGTCGGTCCTCAGCTCCGGATTCAGTGCGTGAATGCCCTCCAGCACCAGGATGTCCTGGGGACCTAGGGAAAGCGGAACCGGCTTTCTATCCGTTTTGCTGGAAAAATCGTAAACCGGCAGTTCCACCTGTTTCCCGCTCAGAAGCGCGGAGAGGCTGGCTTTGATCAGCGGAACGTCCAGGGCGTGGAGATCCTCAAAGTCCAAAGAGCCGTCTGCCTTGACCGGAATCCGATCCTTCGGAAGATAAAAATCGTCCAGAGAGATTAGCCTCGGGGTCATGCCCAGGACCCGCAGATGGATGCACAGCCGGTTGGCAAAGGTGGTCTTTCCGCTGGAGGAGGGACCCGAGATCATCACGATGCGCGAACCTGAGCGCTGAACCCCGTCCGCGATTTCCGCGATGGATTTATCGTGCAGTGCCTCATTGATCCGGATAAATTCACGAAATCTCCCGGACAGAATCATCTGATTCAGGTCCGCCACATTCGTGCAGGAGAGAATCCGGCACCAGCGGCTGGACTCCTGAAAGGCGTTCAGATGCTTGGGCAGATGTGCGCCCGGAGCTATTTGCCAGGGCGCGGAAGGGGCCGGAAGCTGCAGAATCAGCCCCGGCGCGTTCAGCTTGATGCCGAACACCTTGACCCTGCCGGTATCCGGCAGCATGGCCCCATAGAAATACTCGGAGTAATTCCGGCAGGTGTACATATCAATATGGTCCAGTTTCCTGAAGGAAAACAGATCGGTTTTGTCTTTCTGCTTCAGTTTGGAAAAGAACTCGACCGCTTTGCTGCGCTTCCAGCGGCTCCGGACAAAGGGCAGATGTTCTTTGACAATCTGTCTCATCCTGTCTTCGATGGCCGCAATATCCCCCTGGGTGAGCGTCTTTCCGGGAAGCACCACATACACCCCATAACCGAGAGAATGTTCGATGCGCACCTGCTGGCCCGGAAACAGCTCGTTTAAGGCGATCAGCATCACAAAACGGATGGATCGCTCGTAGATCCTACGGCCTTCTTCATCCTTGTACGTCAGCACCGTCAGGCTGACGTCGCTGTGAAGCGGCTGTCCAAGCTCATAGACGATGCCGCCGCTGATCGTTCCCAGGCACTGGGCGGATAATTCCGGGCAGAGAACGCGGACCGCTTCCTCCACGGTAGTCGCATCCGGAAACTGTTTTTCCCGTCCGTTGACCGTAATCGTGATCATGTTGTTTCTCCTGAGGAATTGTCTCTTTTTTTCTGTTCGCGGACCTGTTTTTTCCGTTCCTTTTCCTGCGTCTGCGCTGACAGCTTATTCTCCCACTGCAGTATTTTCGTGCTGACATAGGCCTTGTTCTGCTCTTCGATCAGGGCGGTTACCCGCTCTGCCTGACGCACTTTCTGTTCGTCGGTATAGAAGTGAAGCCTGGCATAATACAGCCCGTGGCTTTCACACTTGGCCAGGGCGGTATATTTGTCCGACCCCTGCTTGACATAACCGACAGAAAGCGGGTTGAGCCTGCCACAGACAGGGCAAGGCGTTTTCTGGGCAAACTGGGTTTTGATCACCGCGGCAGGACCGCGCGACGCCCGATGGACGGACAGGGTGGTCCGCTTCCGGCGGTCCTGATGGACCAGCGTACGCGCTTTCAGCGGGAAGGAGAGGACCTTTTCCGGGTCTTCCATATGGGCGAAGACCAGCGCGGTATAATAGGCATCGTTGGCGGCGTTATGAAACGATTTGTCCTCATTCGGATCGATCTGATAGTATTCCATCGCGCTCTTCAGAGATTTCCTCTCCTTGGGCGAACCGATCAGCTGGCTGAAATACTGCTGCATGTCGTACACCGGAAGCAGGGGCTGCTGACAGCCGAAGTAATGGATGTTCTGATCAAATACGGAAATATCGTCACAGCCCCAGGTCAGCAGAACGCTGTCTTCCCCGCACCAGTTATTGAAAGAATTATATGCCTCGGTAAACAGAGGCGCGTCCGCAACGTCGTCTTCAGTGATCTGGGTGATCTTCCGGATGTGGGGATGAATCCGGAAATAGCAGGACGGCTGAATCAGCTGGTTAAACGTATCGCAGATCTGCAGCTGGCTGTCCAGCTTGACAGCCCCGATCTGAAGCATTTCAAACAGAAGCTTGCCGTGCGCGGCCCGGTATCCGCCCACCTGAAAGGTCATCGGCTGATTCCATTCAAGATCCAGGACAATAAATTGCATAATGACTCCTTATGACAATATCAGCTGCGCTGCGCTCAAGCCTGCCAGCGCGCCGGTTGAAAATGCGATTTGCAGATTATACCCGCCGGTATGGGCGTTCACATCGAGCACCTCCCCGGCAAAGAAAAGGTTGGGCACCAGACGGGAGGCCATGGTGGAGGGATTGACCTGCCGGACGTCCACCCCGCCGCTGGTGATGATCGCTTCTTCCGCGGACCGTGTTCTGAGGATGGTCAGGGGAAGCCCTTTCAGATGGTCCGTGATCCGCTTCCTCTCCTCGGACGAGATCTGGGAAGCCGTTTTTTCCGCCGGAACATCGCAGAGGGATGGGAAGATTTCCGCCAGACGCCTGGGCAGCATGGTCTCTAAAATGGTTTTGATCTGCTTTGCGCCCCCGGCGGTCAGTTCCCGGAGCAGGCGGTCTTCCGTCTGCTTTTCGCTTAAGCCCGGCTTTAAGTCAATGAATACCTGCAGGTCTGAAAGCTTGATCCCGCGCAGATGGCAGCTGAGCTCCAGAACCAGGGGACCGGAAATCCCGAAATGGGTAAACAGCATCTCCCCCAGCTCGTCATAGATCTTTTTTCCCTTGCAGATGGCAGAAAGCCGCACGTTCTCCAGGGAAAGCCCCATGAGCCCCGCACACCAGGTTTCCTTTGTTTCTAGAGGAACCAGCGCAGGCTGCGGCGGAATCACGGTATGCCCGGCCTGGGCTGCCAGGCGGTAACCGTCCCCGGTGGAGCCTGTGGCCGGATAGGAGATTCCGCCCGTAGCGATCAGCACAGCCTTTGCGGAAAGGACGATGCCGTCCGTCATCATTACGCCGGTGATTTTCCCGTTTTCCATCACCAGCTTGTCCGCCGTATGATGCAGCATCGTGGGCACGCTGTAGAAGTTTAAGGCGCTCTGCAGGGTTTTCGTCACGTCGGACGCCTTATCGCTGACAGGGAAGACCCTCCGTCCCCTTTCCACTTTGACCGGGCAGCCCCACCGTTCCATCCACGCCATCATATCATCCGGAGAGAGCAGATGAAGGGCAGAATACAAAAAACGGGGATTGACGGGGACGTTTGCCAAAAATTCATTCAGCCCGCAGGCGTTGGTCAGGTTGCATCGGCCTTTGCCGGTGATGTATATTTTTTTGCCGGCCTTCTCATTTTTTTCGATCAGAAGCGGATGAATGCCGTTTTCGGCCGCGTAAACAGCCGCCATCATCCCGGCCGCTCCGCTGCCGATAATGAGCAGATCAGCTGTGCTGTTCTTCCAGGTATACACGATGTTCAGACCAGATTCCTTCCAGTTTGTTTAAGTGAGTGCTGAGTTCCTGTTTTTTCTGCAGGCCGACGGCGACGATCAGCGCGTTGATCAGCGAGAGCGGGGCCGCCAGCGAATCCACAAAGGAGGTCATATCCGTCCGGGCGGAGAGGCATACGTCGCTGGCCTGACAAAGCGGGCTCATTTCCCCGTCCGTCAGCGCGATGACCTGGGCGTTGTTCCGCTTGGCAAACCGCATAGCTTCCAGTGTGCGGGAAGAGTAACGGGGAAAGCTGATGCCGATCAGCACGTCGCCCTTGCCCATCCGGATGATGCCTTCATATACGTCGTTGGAGGCCGCCGCCACGACGCGTATGTTGTCGAAAATAAAGTTGAGATAATACCCAAGAAACTGTGCCAGCGGGGCCGCCGAACGAAGACCGAGAACATAGATATGCCTGGCATTCAGCAGCATGGAAACCGCTTTCTGAAAGGCCACCTGGTCCATTTCTTCGATGGTGGTTCGGATATTCCGCATGTCCGTCTTTAAAACGGTCAAAAGGACGTCGTCCTCCCGGATGTCTGCCGTCATATCAAAACGCTGGTTGGCGGTCAGCCGGTGCCGGACCGTTTCCTCCAGCGCGTGATGAAGCTCCGGATACCCCTCGTAGCCAAGTGCCACGGCAAAGCGGACCACCGTGCTTTCGCTGACGCCCACCGCTTCGCTCAGGGAAGCGGCGGTCTGATAGACGGCTTTATCGTAATGCTTTTCAATGTAGTCCGCAATTTTCTGATGGCTCTTGCTCAGCTTCTTGTTTTTCAGATTCAGTTGAGAGATCAGCGGTTCGGCGGCGCTTTCCATGGGAATTCCTTTCGGTTGGAGATGAAATCATGTAAGCTTGAGAAAGCTGTCCGCCTTCTCGTTGGCCTGACGGATGCCGGTCAGAACGGTGACGGTCACATGGCCGCGGCGAAGATAAGCATAGTCGCTTTCCGGTTCCGGCTCCTCCATGGAAAGACCGGAGTTCATCCAGTAATAGACTGTCCCGTTCGGGCTGACTCTCTTTTCATACCGGTCCAGGAAGTAAGCGTCCGATACGGAACAGAGGACGGCCGGCTTCAGCTGGGCAGGCGGAAGAGAAGGCGCGTTGATATTGACCACAGCACCGGCGGGAAAGGCCGAAAGATCGGCTCTTTCCGCCATGCTGAAAACCCTTTCCGCCATGGCCATGCACATGACATCGTCGATTGGCCGCATAATGGAAACCGCAAACGAAGGAAGATGATGCATGGCGGCCTCTTTCGCCGCGCCGTAGGTGCCGCTGTAATAAAGCGCGCTTCCGGCGTTTTCGCCGTCATTGATGCCAGATACGCAGAAATCAGGCCGGAAATCGGCAATTTCAAGACCGATTCTCACGCAGTCCGCCGGCGTTCCCTCGACCGCCCAGGCCTCCGCCCCCTCCCATTGACGGACGGGATGGGCGAACAAAGGCCTGTTCAGGGAAAGATGCTGGCTGACAGCGCTCTGCTGGGTTGCCGGTGCGCTAACCAGAACGCGGTGCCCCCGGGCGACGGCGGTTTTGACCAGCGCGTCAAGACCGGAAGCGCTGATTCCATCATCATTGGTGATCAGTACATTCATAAACGTTTAACTCCGCTGAAAATCTCTTGGTCGGTTTGCTTGCTTCAAGCATCCTGGTGCTGCCTAACGTAGACAGGAATGTTGTCCAGCAGGGCCTTCACATGGATGGTCTGGCCGCCCTCCACCAATTCGCCAGTCAGCATGTGCTTCCAGGTGCCATGGGGCAGATATACGTCGCGTTCTTCCTGGTTTTCGTAGAGGATGGGAGCGACGAGATAGTCCGGCCCGAACATATACTGATCCTGCAGCTCCCAGCAATGAGGATCCTCCGGGAATTCATAGAACATCGCCCGGATCAGGGGAGAACCGTTCTCATGCGCTTCCTGATACAGCTTTTTGATATAGGGGCGCAGGGAGATGCGGATGTCGTAATATTTTTTCATCAGGCGGAACATGTCCTCCCCATAGCTCCACATCTCATTGGGCTGGCCGGTGTGTAGATATCCGCCGCCCCAGTCCCTGTCATCCAGGGTGGGGATGGTAAAGGGCTCACGGTCGCCGTGCAGGCGCATGATGGGGGTAAACACAGCCCATTCATACCAGCGGGCCAGCAGCTGTTTGAAGGACGGATCAAAGACGTTTCCTTCCATGAAACCGCCGATGTCCGTATTCCACCAGGGGATGCCGGCCAGGCCGATGTTCAGCCCGGCGGCCAGCTGGTCGCGCAGGGATTCAAAGGTGCTGGGAACGTCGCCGGACCAGAGGACGTTTCCGTATTTCTGGCTTCCGGCCCAGCCGGAGCGCAGAAGGTTCACGGCCTCGTGGTTGCCCAGGGCCTCTTCGTTGTCAAAGAAAGTGCGGCTGTAATACTGAGGATAGATGTTGCTGCAGGACAGGGCGGGCCCGATATAGTAGCGGAAGTTGTCAAAGTCATACTTGGTCAGGTCCGGCTCGGAATTGTCCAGCCAGAAGGAGTCGATCCCCAGGTCATAGTAATGCTCCTTGCATTTCTGCCAGACATATTCCCTGGTTTCCGGGTTGGTCGGGTCGATCTCCACGCAGTCGCCCTGATAATCATAGGTCTGGGCGGCGCCGCGTTCGGTGCGCATCAGCAGCCCGCGCTCATACATCTCGTTAAAGTTCTCACTGCGCCGGTCCACAGAGGGCCAGACGGAGACCACCACTTTAATGCCCATGCTGTGAAGCTCATCCACCATGGCTTTGGGATCCGGCCAGTAGGTCTTGTCAAATTTCCAGTCGCCCTGCACCGTCCAGTGGAAGAAATCGATGATGATTACATCCAGCTGAATGCCGAGTTCATGATATTTCCTGGCTACCTGGAGCACTTCCTCCTGGGTGCGGTAGCGCAGCTTGCACTGCCAGAAGCCCATGTAGTCCTCCCGCATCATCGGCGCGCGGCCGGTGACGGCGGTATAATTAAAGAGAAGCTCTTTGGGCGTATCGGCCACCGTAATCCAGTAATCCATATCCTTGGAGGCTTCCGCCGTCCATTCGGTGATGTTCTTGCCAAACATGACCTGGCCCACCGCGGGATTGTTCCACAGGAACCCATAGCCCATGCTGGACACCGCGAAGGGAACGGTTGTCTGGCTGTTCTTCTGCGCCAGCTCCAGCAGACACCCCTTCATATCCATATACGGCTGCTGGTATTGACCCATGCCGAAGATCTTTTCCCCGTCGTTGCTTTCAAAACGGACCGTCAGCCGGTAATCGCCGGCCGTATAGGGAGACCATTCGCGGTTGACCACCTTCAGGCAATGGCTTTCCTTCGTGATGGAGCCGCCGTAATTGCGGTAATATTCTCTCAGGATTTTCTGACCGTCGCGGTAAAACGTCAGTACCCCGGCGTGATTGACCACCGCGGACACACGGCCGTTGCGGATCGTCGCCACGGGAGACTGATAAAAACTGCCGTCCCCGCTGCGCAGGGTTTCTTCTCCCATTTCGATCTCGGCCTGCATGCATTCCGGGACTTCGGTCAGCGCCCACGCCTGGTTGGTCCATTCCGGGTACATGGTGGCGCGCACCCGCAGGGAATCCTTGCCCCAGGCTTCAATGCGCAGCGTTTCCCCCTGGCGCTTGCAGACCAGGGCGCCATTTTCTTTTAAAAACCGCATAATGACCTCCTCCTATGTTGTCGGATTAATTGGACTTAAAGTCAAAACTTTTGTGCAAATCAATACGGGTCCTGCTCGCCGAAAAAGCCCGAATACGAAATCGGCTCTCCGGCCGGCAGAAGGTGAGAGACGTCTCCCACCCCAAGGCAACGCCACTGTGCAAGATGACCGTCCCGCTCTTCCGAAGCGACCGTCGTTACCGAAGTGGGCGCGAGATACAGCCCGTGGAGCAGCTGCTGGGCGCTGATGTTCAGCAGATGTGAAAGCAGCACGCAGGCAATGCCGAAATGACAGAAAAGAGCGATCTGCGTATGCCTGTGCTCTTGACCGGAAACGTGATAATGATCCCCTTCCCGGACATATCCGTACCCTGCCAGCAGCTCGTCCAGGCCGTCAAAAACATCCTGCACCGCAAGAGTGGTGTCGGACCGGTCAAACGGCGGAAAACGGAACCAGTCCTCCCGTTTCCATTCCGGATGGTTTTCCCTGGTGCCCGGCAGATAATCCCAGATCACGTGCGTCCGGTTCTGTTCCGCGTCAAACTGATGCACCGGAAACTCCTGAAGCCAGGAAAGGACGGAGGCCTCACAGCCGAAGGCGCGGAGAGACGGCTCCGCCGTATCCCGCGCCCGTCCCAGGGGCGACGTATAAAAGCCGGACAGAGGAAGGCGGATCAGCCGATCCCTGAGCAAAAGAACCTCCCGCTTTCCCTTTTTCGTCAGACCGTCCCTCTGATAGTCCGGATCTCCGTGTCTGATCAACAGTATCCGCATCGCATCACTTCTTTGCCAGAATCAGGGGTACACGCATTTCGAGCATCGTGAGGCCTGCGTGCGCTCCTTTCAGGGCGCTCTCTTTTCGCTTGTAATCAAGGCATCTTTCCGTCTGGGAAAGGGCCACAAAATCCCCAGTCAGATCATTGATCTTTTTTGTATATTCCCCCGGGCCGAGAATGCCGGAGGCCCTGAATTCTTCCGCCGTCATCAGTGAAAACCCCTCCGGAAACGATTCGTAAAAAAGCTTTGGGAACGCTTCCCTGCATTCCGGTTTTACATAGAAAACGGTCGCTCTCGGTTCCACGGCAGAGGGCCTGATCAGCGTATCGTTCAGCGCGGGATGATCCGTGATATAGAGATGCTCCACATCGATCAATCCGTGATCCGCCGTGACCAGCAGAAGCGTATCCTCCGGCAGAGCGTCCGCAAGCTCCTGAATATAGGTTTCCAGGTCTTGGATCTTCTGGCACACTTCCTCGGAATAGACACCGTGCTCATGCATGGTTTTGTCCGGGTCCATCCAATAGGC
>DGRV01000044.1:18321-42917 GCA_002391225.1 Christensenella sp. UBA4379 | reverse complement strand
CCGTGGCGGCGCTGGACGACGCCGGCATCACCCACGGCACCGCGGAGGGCGCGCAGGTCGTGGTGATGGGCTTCGACTGCAACAAGTGGGCGCTTCGTGAGCTGCTGGCGGGCAACTGGAACTACGACGGCCAGTGCAGCCCCTTCCAGGCTTCCGTGATCGACGAAATGATCAAGACCCTCGAAGCCGGCAACGCCATCGAAGGCCTGAACGAAAAGAAGCAGATCATCTCCGTGGAAAAGGGCTTCGACGCCACCACCATCACCGCTGAAGACATCGACACCTACGGACTTGGCGAATAAACTCACCCGCAAGGGGGACTTCGTCCCCCTTGCGAAATCCCCCTGACGGATTTTCCTCTCGCTTCGCTCGCGGGCGGAAAATCCGCAAGGAATGAATTTTTGCTCCCGGATGGCAAGCTAACCTCCGCAAAAATTCTCCTCGCGGCGTACATGCCGCCGCTGCGGATTACAATCATGGGGATCACTCCCCCTGATCACCCCCTGAATATGAACCCCAAACAAGCTGCATAAACCACCATTGGCGCGGTGTGGAATTTGTGGAGAAAATCCGCGGTCCCCACCGCGCCTTTCATCACATTGTTATTCGTAGGCAATAGGCATTAGTAAAAGCGAGGGAGATTTTCAAAGCGGAAATCGAGTTTGTCCTCAAAAAATCACCAGCCATATCTGATCTCCACTCTGTGAGCGCAGCGAACGAAAACTCTCCACTCTTCACTCTTGCTAAAAACCTCCTCCCTCCTACTTCCTACCTCCTACCTATTTCTTACCTCCTACCTCTTCCCAACTTCCCACCAAGGAGGAACTCCGGATGGAAAACGGCGTCGTTTTATCCATGCGCAACATCGGCAAATCCTTTCCCGGCGTCAAGGCTCTGCAGCATGTGGACTTTACCCTGCGCAAGGGCGAGATCCACGCCCTGATGGGCGAAAACGGCGCGGGCAAGTCCACCCTCATCAAGGTGCTGACCGGCGTCTACCCCAAGGATGAGGGGGAAATTTATATTGACGGCGTAAAGGACGCCATCACCATCCGTTCGCCTCAGGAAGCCCAGGCCTACGGCATCAGTACGGTGTATCAGGAGATCACCCTCTGTCCCAACCTGACGGTGGCGGAGAACATGTACATCGGCCGCGGAAAGGGCATCGGCGTCAACTGGAAGGAAATGGAAAGGAAGGCCGGCGCCTTGCTGTCCAGCCTGGGCATTCCCGCAAGGCCCCGCCAGCAGCTGGGCAGCTGCTCCCTGGCCGTCCAGCAGATGGTGGCCATCGCCCGGGCCGTGGACATCGACTGCAAGGTGCTGATCCTGGACGAGCCCACCTCCTCCCTGGACGACAAGGAGGTCGCCATGCTCTTCCGCCTGATGCGCGATCTAAAGGCCCGGGGCGTGGGCATCATCTTTGTCACCCACTTTTTGGAGCAGGTCTACGAGGTCAGCGACCGGATCACTGTGCTGCGCAACGGAGAGCTGGTGTGCGAGTACGAGGTCGATAAGCTCCCCCAGGTGAAGCTGGTGGCCATGATGATGGGCAAGGAGCTCGAGGGTCTGGACGTGATCAAAAAGACCAAGGCCGGCGGGGAAAAGGCCGGCAAGCCCTACTACGAGGCCGAGGGCCTCTCCAGCACCGCGAGCCGCCCGTTCGACTTCCACATCGCCCAGGGCGAGGTCAACGGCTTTACCGGCCTGCTGGGTTCCGGCCGCAGCGAGAGCGTGCGCGCCATTTTCGGGGCGGACCGGGTGACGGGCGGCAAGGTCCGGGTGAACGGCAAGCCCGTCCGGATCACCAAGCCCATCGAGGCAATGAAAAACGGCATCGGCTACCTGCCGGAGGACCGCAAGCGGGACGGCATCATTGCCGACCTGTCCGTGCGGGACAACATCATCCTGGCCCTGCAGGTGATGAAGGGCTTCTTCCATCCCTTCTCCAAAGCCGAGGCGGAGAAGTTCGCCGACGAGTATATTAAGGCCCTGGAAATCAAAACCGCCTCCAAGGACACGCCCATCAAATCTCTTTCGGGCGGCAACCAGCAGAAGGTCATCCTGGCCCGCTGGCTGCTCACCCATCCCCAGTACCTGATACTGGACGAGCCGACCCGCGGCATCGACGTGGGCACCAAGACGGAGATCCAGAAGCTGGTGCTCAAAATGGCGGAGGACGGCATGTGCGTCACCTTCATCTCCTCCGAGATCGAGGAGATGCTGCGCACCTGCTCCCGCCTGATCGTCATGAGGGACCGCAACATCGTCGGCGAGCTGAAGGGCGAAGAGCTCACCCAGGACCATGTGATGTACACCATCGCGGGAGGAGGAAACTGAGATGAAACAAACGAAAAAGCGCTCCCCCATCCTGTCCCAGCTGCTCATGCCGCTGCTGGCCCTCCTGGTGCTGGTGATTTTTAACCTCATCCGGGACCCGGGGTTTTTCTCCGTGGAGCTGGCGGCCAATAACAACGGCGACCCGGTCCTGCGCGGCAACCTGATCAGCATTCTGAACGGTGCCTCGGAGCTGGCCATCCTTGCCATGGGCATGACCCTGGTCACCGCTGCTTCCGGCGGGCAGGACATTTCCGTCGGCGCCCTGGCGGCCATCGCCGGCAGCATGTTCGTCAAGGTCCTGCGGGCCGGGGCGGGCATCACCCCGCTCACCGTCGTTCTGGGCTTCCTGGCCTGCTGCGCGGTGGCCATGGCCTTCGGCGCCTTCAACGGCACCCTGGTTTCCGTCTTCCACATTCAGCCGATGATCGCGACATTGATTCTCTACACCTGCGGGCGCAGCATCGCCTACTGGATCAACGGCGGGGCGACCCCCACGGTGGACAGCCCGATCATTTCCGCTATCGGCAGCTTTATCCCCGGCGTCCCCATTCCGACTCCGATCCTGATCGTGATCCTGATGGGGGTGATTTTCTCCCTCGTGTTCCGGTTCACCACCCTGAGCCTGTACACCCAGACCGTGGGCATCAACCAGGGCGCGGCCCGGCTCAACGGCATCAACGCCGTAGGGATGAAGCTATTGGCCTTCATCATCCTGGGCGTTTGCTGCGCGGTGTCCGGCGTGATCGGCGTGAGCCGGCTGAGCCTGATCAACCATGAAACCCTGCTGCTGGACATCGAGATGGACGCCATTCTGGCGGTCGCCATCGGCGGCAACTCCCTGGGCGGCGGCAAGTTCAACATGGTCGGCTCCATCCTGGGCGCTTACGCCATCCAGGCCCTGACCATCACCCTGTACGCCATGAAGGTGCCCTCCACCAACATCAAGGCCTACAAGGCCGTGGTCATCATCCTGATCGTGGCGGTCGGTTCGCCCGTGGTCAAGCAGGCCTTTCACAGGCTGTGGAGCAGGCTGACGAACGGACAGCCAGCCGGCAAGGCGGGGAAGGAGGTATCGGCATGAGCAGGTCTCCTCGGGAAAACAGCGTGAAAAACGCAAAAAGCGCCGGGTCCCGCCGGCGCGAGCCGCTGACGGATACCCAGTTGCTTTTGACCATCACCATCTGCATTTTCTTTGTGATGTACGCCCTGGCCATGCTCATCTGGGGCGGCGGCTTCCTGCGGCCCCAGAAGGTTTTTGACCTGTTAAACGACAACGCGGCCCTGCTGATCGTGGCCTGCGGCCTCACCATCGTAATGATCAGCGGCGGCATCGACATTTCGGTCGGCGGCGTGATCGCCCTGGTGGTCATGTCCTGCGTGGTTCACTTAAACGCCGGAGGCAGCATCGTGACCGCCGTCCTCATCGCCCTGGGCATTGGCCTTGCGTTCGGCCTGGTGCAGGGCTACCTGGTCGCCTATCTGGAAATTCAGCCCTTCATCGTCTCCCTGGCGGGGATGTTCTTTGCCCGCGGCATGACCACCATCGTCAGCGTGGAGCCGCAGAAAGTCGCCCACGCGGGCTTCAAGCAGCTGATGTCCACCAAGGTCGAAATTCCCTGGCTGGGTTATACGGCCAAAAACGGCAACCTGATCCCCGCCCGGATGGAAATCGGCGTCGTCGTCGCCCTGGTGATCGTGGCCGTCATCTTCGTGGTTTTGCGCAAGACCAGACTGGGCCGCAGCTTCTACGCCCTGGGCGGCAACCGGCAAAGCGCCCTGATGCTGGGCGTCAACGTCCGCCGCACCCGCTTTTGCGCCCATGTGATCAGCGGCCTGCTGGCGGGCATCGCCGGCTTCGTGTTCATGATGCACACCGGCGCGGGCAACGCCACCAACGCCGCCGGGGCAGAGATGAACGCCATCGCCTCCTCCATCATCGGCGGCACCCTGCTGTCCGGCGGCGTGGGCAACGTGATCGGCACCTTCTTCGGCGTCCTGACCCTGGCCACCATCAAGTCCATCGTGGTCACCTCGGGCCTGACCAAGCCCTGGTGGCAGAGCATCACCACCGGCGCGATGCTGTGCTTCTTCATCCTTCTGCAGAGCGTTGTCCTTTCCAGCAGAGGCAAGGGGAAGGCTCATATGCCAAATTGGTTGAAAGGAGCAGCGGGGAAGAAAGAATAACCTGTCTACCGATAATATGGAGCGTCCCTCCGTGCTTTCCAGCGCGGAGGGACGATTTATTTATTTTCCCGTTTTCCCCGTCGAATAGATATAGATGCTGTATTCCTCGTCCCAGGCGTCGTAGCTCCAGGAGCCCGGGTAGCCGCTGTCGCGCACCACGCGGTTGAGGAGGGAGGGATCCTCCATCAGCTCCATAAACAGGGGCTTGGACAGGAAGAGATAGAAATTCTCATGGCCTTCCGCAAGCCCCTCGCGGATCGCCTGGGTCATCCTGACGACCGAGCGGATGTTCTCGGCATAATAGCCGTCATACCATTCGGCCTCCCTGACATGGACCAGGCAGGCCCCCGGCCAGCTGCTCAGGCCAGAGGTGTACACCCCGCCCCGGATCAGCAGCTGGAAGCAGCTCTCCGCGTCGTCCTGTTCAATCAGCTTGGAAAACAGGTCTTTTGTAAGCGTCAGCCAGAACTCCCTCGGCTTTTTGTCCCGGAGGCTTTGGGCCGCCTCAGTGACCTCCTCCTCAGTTTCGCAGAAGCGCCAGCGCTCGAGCTTGGTAACGCCCTCCAGGTTCAGCTCCGCCCCCGCCCGATAGGCGTGGTTCACCATCACGCCCCGGGAGGAGGCGAGGAAATAGATGTCCTCCGGGTCTTCGGACAGGCGCTTTAAAACCTCTTCGGAGCAGCGGATCGCCGCCTGGCTCTCCCCGGCCTCCGCGCTCTGTACGATGGCCTCCGAAAGCTCCTCCCAGGTATCCGCCGTCCGCTCCCGGATGGACAGCCAGCTTCGGTCCGTCTTTTCCGCGAAGGGCTCGGGCAGCACTTCGCGGCTGAAGCTGTAGGCCGCCTCCATCCGGTCCAGGCCGATATTGAAATACTGATAGGAGACGCCGTATTCCTCCTCGTCGTCCCAGGTCACGTCCACGCTGCGCCAGGATCCGTCCAGCAAAATCAGGTTCCACATGTGGCCGGCGTCTTCGTCCTCCTGGGCCTCTCCCTCCGCCTTGAAATCGCCGGAGATATAGCGGACCTCAAGATCGCACAGCGAGGCGCAGAGATAAAACGCGTCCGCGTACCCGTCGCAGTTGGCCTTCCCGTACAGCAGAGCGCCCACGCAGCAGTCGTCGTTGACCGTGGCGTCGTCCACGGTATAGGTGATGCGGCCGCACAGCAGGTCGTGAATCTGTTTCGCCTTCTCCAGGTCGGTCCCGCTGACATTGCGGATCAGGAGCCTGGCGTCGGTGAGGATCAGGCGGTGCTGCAGGCTCAGTTCCTTTTCCCGGCCCGACCGGACAGCCTGGGCGATCCGCATTCCCGGATAGCAGGCCTCTTCCGCCGGCGGGAAGACGAATACCTTCGCTTGGTCGTAGGCGTCATAGGGGCAGAGGAGGCCCGCCGCGCTCATCACCTCGTCCATCAGGTTGGCGTCCCGCTCCAGGGCCGCGTAGGTGGCGTCGTCCACCGCCAGGACAATCTTCCCCCGGGGCTCCCCGAGCAGCGCTTCCTGAAGCACCCGGACGCTGCCCGCCACCCCCTCCGCTTCCAGGGGGGTGACCTCCGCGGTTTCCGGTTCCATATACCAGACGGCGCAGTGATCGTCGCTGTAATACATGTCGCTGTAGTCAACCAAGCCGGACAGACATTCGAGCCGGTTCCGCTCCCGGTCGTTGCCCAATAGCTCGCCGTACAATGTCTCGTTCAGCAGCATCCCAAAGGTATGGGCGCTTTCGGCCTGCTGAACCGCCTGGGCAAATTCCTCCCGGCTCTCGACCAGGTACATCGGCCAGGGCCACCACTGAATATTGTTCAGCCAGATCCGGCCGCCCGGCCGGTAGCTGCACTCCGCGTCCATCACCCCCGCCTGGCCGGCGTGGTACCACACCCGCTGGGTTTCGGTAAACTCCCGGAAGGTCTCCTCGTTCAGCAGGACGGTGACGGATGTTTTTCCGTCCCTTCTGGCCTCCAGCACGGCGTTTTTCAGGCCGTCCCAGTCCGTACCCGCGACCCGGGAGAACAGCCCGCCCCAAAGCTCCTGGGACGCCTTTGGCTCCTGCTCGGAGACCTCCGGCACCGCGAAGGCAGACCCGGCGCAAAAGACCGCCAGCGCCGCCGCCAGGAACAATAAGGCCCGCCCATGATCTTTCCGCCGCATCCCGATTCCTCCCTTATTTCTTTTTTTCGGAAGCGCCTGGTCTCACCGCCGGCCGGACATGGTCCGGGGGACCGTAGGCCAGAATTCCCCAACCGACGAAGTTCAGCAGGAACAGGCACCAGAACGCAAAGCTTTTGCTCTTCCCAAAGGCGGCCGCCAAAGCCTTACTGCAGCGATAATCATGCACAATCAGCATCACCAGCACGGTCAGAAGCCCCACCAGAAATATCAGCATCACCGGCAGAAACGCCTCTCCCCACCTGGTTTCCAGCGCCTCCAGCCTGTCCCTGGTCAGCAGGGACGGCGGCAGGGTAAAGAGACAGGCCGCCAGATAGAGCCATCCTTTTCCGTAGAAGGTCTGCCAGAGGGTATAGACATTGTAATACGGAATCAGGCCTTTCCAGCCGGGCACACCCGCCTTTTCCAGAATATGCCATAAAAACAGCCCGTACGCGGTTGGCCGCAGGATATTCCAGATAAGCCACCCTGCTGGAATCCGTCCCTGCCTGAACAGCGCGGTATATGCCAGCACATAAAGCGACGAAATGACCGCTGAGCAAAGAAAAATGAGGAGTTCCTTTTTCCAGTCTATCTTTCCTGTTTGGCTCATGAATTCACCCCGTTTCCCCGTTCACGGATGGGTTTTCATCCTCGCCTGGCTGCAACGGTGATTTCTTATTTCTCCGGCGAAGCGGAGGGACAGCTGCGGGAGCTCTTTTTATTATTCGGCGGCTTTTGGTTCTTCTCCTGGTTTGATCAGGTATTTAAGGCCCTTGGTTCTCACAAATTCCTCCGCGAAGGAGCCTTCCGGCACGATGAACACAGCGTCGCAGCCGTCCAAGGCGGTATCGGCAATCTCCGTAAGGACGGAGGGCAGCTCCAGATAGGCGATCGGAAGGCCGGAGAGCGCTTCCTCTCCCAGCGAGACAGTACCGGCAGGAAGCCTTGAAGGCTGGATAGCCGTCACATGGCAGATAGCGCTGGCTCCGTTCAGGGTGAAGGTGATGTCCGCTTCCCCCGCTTCTGCGGCCGTCAGGACGCCGTTTTCCCACTGAAGGGCGCTTTCCGGCTCCGCCGTCCATGAAAGCTGGTCGGTGATCTCCGCCAGCTCCGCCTGCACGGCCAGCTCCATCGGCAGCCCTACGGGAACGGTCAGGGTTTCCGGCAGGATCAGCTTCGGCACCGGCTCCAGGTGGAAGGCATAGCGGGAGGTATGGATCACGCAGAGGATCGCATGGTCCGGGTCGTCCGCCCGTTTCCAATCATGCCAATAAGGCGTATGGGAATAGGTCAGAACCTCCTGCGTCTCGGGATTGACGTCGTGGACAAAGACGGCGTGGCCGTAAGGGGCGCTGGCGTTAGACTTTGGATGCATCATAACGATGTCCCCGGGAGCAATGATGCTGACATCAATCGGCCCATCCGAGGGCTTTCTCGTGAAGGGAACGCCGAGGGTCTCCGTCAGGGTGGCGAAAACGCTGCCGTAATAGTTCGTTCCCCCGCCTCCGCTGGAAACATAGGGAGCGTAGCAGCAGAATCCCCCGGCGGTGAGACATTCGGAAACGAAGGTAGCGCAGTCGTTGCTGGCGATCAGGGTCCCTGAGTTGATCGTCTGATTGTTCCACATACGGTCTGCAAAGGCGAAAGCATCCGCCAGGTTCAGGTATTTTCCGGTATAGCTGGCCATCCCCTGTTCGTTGGTATACACCGTATCCAGTACATCGCCGTTGCCGCCCACCACCCGGACCGGCCAGTCAGTCATCGGCTGGCCGTCCTTGTTTTTCACCTGGATGGATTTCGTTTTCGGATACGGCCGCATGTAGGACGCTTCCACCCACAACTGCCGGGCCGTATCCGCTCCGGGCTCCTGATATTCAATCTTGACGAACGCGTGATGAAACCGGGAAATCCCCAGAACCGTCACCGTCGCCTCTCCCACCTTCACTCCCTGGCTCCCAGTGATGGTGCCTTCATTGTTTACCGACAGATAGGAATACGCCATCCGGTTCTTGCCGTAAAGCACCGCCGTGGGCTTGGATGGAAAGAGGATTTTCGGCGCGGTGGTGGAATAGGCAGTATCCGCAAAGCTCAATTGCTCACAGCTGATCAACAGAACTATCAAAAGAACCGCTATCAAAGCACGTTTCATAGCCATTGTTTTCTCCTGATCAATGACCCATTATTTCTTATTGCTCATGCACTTCAAATCCATGCTCTCTTCCCCATTGGGCCGCAAAGCTGCCGGAGGGAGTGACGATCACCATGCCCGTGTCGAAGGCATCCTCGGCAATACTGGTGACGGCATTCGGGATGAAAACCACAATCCCTTCCGGCAGCCCCTGGAAGGCTTCGGATTCGATAGTGGTCAGACTGGCAGGCAGGATCAGCTGAGGAGCAAGGTCTGGCGCGCAATGGAAATTTGCTTTCAGCAGATCGTCATTGCCGTATTCCACCTCTATCCCGGCCCAATCGTTTTCAGTACCGTGATAGTAAACATCCTTTAGACCATAACACAGGGAGAAAGCATATTCGTCGATTTTGGTGACTCCGGAAGGAATGGTAATCTCCGTCAGGTTGGAGCAATGTCTGAACGCGTCGCTCCCGACGGCGGTCACGCCGTCTGGGATCGTGTAAACCGGGCCTGCTTTTGCGGACGGATACTGAATCAGCAGGCGTTGATCCTTGCTGAACAGGACGCCGTCCAAGGAACTGTATACCGGGTTGTCCGCATCCACATGGATGGCCTGCAGATACCCATTATCCATGAACGCGCGTTCGCCGATGGCGGTCACGCTGGCGGGAACGTGAATTTCGGTCAGGGAGCTGCAGCCGTTCAGCGCATTGTCGCCGATGACGGTCACAGTATTCGGGATGCTGATCTCTGTAAACTTTCCGCAGAATTCAAATGCGTTTGCGCCGATGCCGGTTACGCCTTCTTCGATCATGACCCGCTTGATTTGGGATGAATAAAGATGCCACGCAGCCCGATCATCGAGCAGCTCGAAGTCGTCCATCGCTCCCGTTCCGCTGATCGTCAAAAGTCCGTCTTTGTCCAGCGTCCAGTGCAGGTTAAACCGATCACCGTGAGCCACCACGTCAGCGTTCGGGTCGATCACATGCACATAGCAAGTTCCCGGATGACAGTCATAAGCGTAAGCGGTGATGGTCGCCTCCCCGTAGTCATAAACAGTCAGATGGTCCGCAGCAACGCTCGCCACCGTAGGATCGGAGCTTTCCCAAGTGAAGGAATAATGCCGGCCCCCGTCCAGTTGGGTCATCAGGTCGATTTCCTGACCGGGCTGGAGCCAAATATCATGATCGCAGAAAGAAATCACACCGGTCGCCGGGGTTTCCCTGCTCTGCCCGAGGTCCAGATCGCAGCGGCTGCAGCGAAGCCTCTCTGTGCCTGCATGGACAGCGTTAGCTTCCCGTTCCGTTTTCCAGACAGGGTCGTGTCCCTCCTGACAAGCCGTTGGAAGCAAAACCTGAATAACACAAGATACACTAAACCCGTTATACAGCTTCACGGTCATCGTCACAGTACCGGGCTTCATGCCTACAAATCTGAAACCACTGGGTCCAAAATATTCCAATTGAATGCAATCCACATCGCCGGATAATGTATAGCTTACGTCATCCGGATAAAGCATGCTTCCGTCTCCCTGCTCTGTTTCGGTCCATACTTTTTTCCGGATTTCAATTTGCCCCCGGCTCCCTGTATTCAGTTGCATATTCTCCCTGGACAGCGTAAAATTTTCACTTCGTTTATATGCCTGTACGGTGCATCTCAGAGTTGCTCCTGTTTGTGATGTAGCTGTCACATACGTAGATCCGCTATCGGTTAATACTTTCACAGATGTGCCTTTATTCACCAACCGAAAAGCACTCGTAGAAGTTGCTTCATCCATTTTCCATGTGACCTTCACCGGATTGCCGTAATAATCCGTAACCGTCGGCAGTTTCATGGTCGCTCCTACGGGGACTTCCATCACGGCATAATCTTTTCCATCCACATAGAGAATGTCCGTCGGTTCTGTAATCCGGATCGGCACACGTATGGATACATCGCAATACAGACTCCAAATGGTCAGTGTCGTCTGGCCGATTCGCTGAGGATAAAGGGTGTTTCCCTGCAAATCCGTTCGGACAATGGAACGGTCATCACTGCAAACGACTATTTCTTGGCCGGAGACCGCTCCAAGTTCATCATAAATAATATAGCCGATGGTTCCGTTGTTGTTTATATTCACAGATGATTTGTTCAAAGGAACAACGATCTCGTCCACCGTGCAGGTGAATTCTTTGGGGAACCTTGCCGCCTTGACCTTAAAGCTGAATTGCGCCCCGTTTTCAAGGGTTGCTCTCAATGTGCCGCTGGCAGCGCGATTGGGCGTGATCAGGCCGTTCTCTCCGATCGTAAAATTCTGACCGTCTTGGGAGAAAGTGGCAGGATATACATTTCCCAGCTTATCCTGTACGGAAAGCTGGAAGCTGCTCTCCACATCCATATAAGGCTTCGGCCGGATCACGGTCAGCGCCCGGGGGCTGTCGGTCACGGTAATCGGGATCACTTTACTCATCCCGACCCCATGAAGAACCAGGTTGCAGACGCCTGCCGTCACACCGGTCACGCGGTTTCCCTCCAGAAGGGCCACCGTTCCCTCCAGCCCTTGCTCAGCGGGTTCGGCAATTTCCATCGTAATCCAGGCATCGCTTGGGAAAAGAACAGATACTTCCAAAGACTCTCCGGCTGCCAGCGTAGTCTTCGGAAGATCGTATACGATGTCATTCTCGCCGGACAAAACCCTGATCCTCACGGAGGAGGTGCTGCCGTCCGTGCCGTAGGCTGTGAAAGTCACCCAGCCGGGAGCAAAGGGGTAGAAAGACCATACCCTGCTGTCCCCGTCCCATCGGACGCAATCGCTTCCCTCGGTGATCGTCACCAGGGGAAGCGCCTCTTCTCCGTTGCTCTTTGCGCTCAGGGTGAGGTTTTTGCCGACCACGGCATATTCCTGCGGGCAGGAAAGCTCGACGTTTTCACATTCTTCCACCACGACCACTTCAAACTGGCAAAGCTCCTGCTTCAGGGGATTGATGACATAGATCTTCATGTGGCCTTTGGAAATACCTTTGAGGGTGAGCCCGTCCTCACTGATTTGGACGAAGTTGTCATAGTATGCGCCCTTGGTAAACGTCGGCAGATTGTACATGGCGCCGTTTTCCAGCGTCAGGCCGGTGTTCACCGTTTCCCCTGCGCGGAGGACAAAGCGCTCCTGAGACACAGAAGCCTTCGTCGCCAGGTCGTCCACCACCACGCTGATCGTTCGGATTTCCCTTTCCTGGAAGGTAATATGCAAATCGAACGTTCCTTTCTTTTGAAAGCAAACGTCGAACGTTCCGGTAACCGGCAAGCTGGTGTTGATATGAGTCTTATCTGGCGTCTCTTCACTCCACGCTTGCAGGGCTTCCGGATCGCTGCAGTACGCATTAAAATGATAGTGGCTGCTGTACGGTCTCTCAAAAGGCAGATGGATCGTCTCCCCCAACCCCACGGTAATTTCATCCGCCACGTCGATCGTATATCCCACCTCTTCACCCGAAGCGGGGAGGACGAAGCAGATCAGCGCCATCAGCAGAATCAGGAAGTAACATTTTTTCACAAGATCAGCTCCTTTTTTTGAAACCATCCCGAGGGGATGCCCCCGTCTATCCGATCCAAATCATCTGTTCTTCTATTATACCTCATCTTCCTGGATCAGGCTACCCCTTTGGCATGAAAGGAGGCTCCCGGGTCATGAACGGCGGGGGGAGGCGTCTTCCTCGCGGCACCAGGCGCGGAAGCGGCGGTGAAATTCGGCGCGGAAGGTGCGGCCCACAGGGATGAGGTCGCCGTTGGACAGAAGGACGTTCTGGGGCGTACAGCGGCGGACGTAGCGGAGATGGACGATGTAGCTGCGGTGGCAGCGCACGAAGGCGTCCGGCGGCAGGAGCCGCAGGATTTCGTGGAAGCGCTTGCGCAGGGTGTACTGACCCACCTCGTCCGTCGTTTTGATCTGGACGTTATGGCCCAGGGCTTCGATGGACAGGATGGAATCCGCCGGCAGGCGCAGCGTCTGGGCCCGGGTTTCGATGAGGACGCTGTCGCGGCGGGACAGCAGGTAGCGCCGCCAGACCAGCTCCATGCACTCGTCGATGTCCTGCTGGGAGACCGGCTTTTTGAGGAAGCGGAGGGCGCTGACCGCGTAGCCCTCGTAGACATATTCGGCTGAATTGGAGATGAGGACCACCGGCAGGTTCGGGTCGAGCCGGTGAATCTCGCGGGCAGCCCTCAGGCCGCTTTCCTCGTGCTGAAACTGGAGGCCCGTCAGCAGGGCGTCCATGCGGAGGCCCGCCTCAAAGCGCTCCATCAGGTCCTCGCTGGAGTGAAACACCGTCACGCTGACGGCATGCTCCAGCTGACGGCCGCAGACCCATGCCGCAACCGCCTGCCGGAGCGCCTCGGCGCTGGCCGGATCAGCCTCGCAGATGATGACATTCATTGCCGGTTTCTCCTTCAGATCATTTTCACAGAGCATTTTCTCCCATGGGAAAGGGCGGCGGGGCTGTCCGGCCGGGGTTTTTGATAACAGTATAATACCCCCCCCCGAAAAAAATCAACGCCTGAAAGGGGGTACACGGCTCACGCAAGCGTGAGCCTGTTGGCGGGGGAATTCTTCCCCCGCCAATGCCACCCTCTTGGCAGATTTGCCTGTCAGGCCTGCGGCCCTCCCGGGCGGCAAATCTGTAAGGAATGAATTTTTGCTCCCGGATGGCAAGCTAACCTCCGCAAAAATTCTCCTCGAACCGGCAAAGCCGGTCCTGCGGATTTCCCTGAAGGGGGCTCTGCCCCCTTCATAACCCCTTTGTTTGTATCCAACGATCTACATTATATCATCATTTTATCACTCGTGCGGTTGCTCTGAGGGGGCCCAATTGTAACAATTTTGTTCACCGCGCAGGCCGGTCCGTCTCGGAGACCTCCGGGGGACAGACCCCCAGCTCTGTCAGCAGTTGGGCCTCCTGAGGGCTGACGAAGCCCTCCTCCGGGCTGCCGTCCGGCCCCATCTCACACTCGATCAGGTCCAGCCGGTCGAAGACCCGCTGGGCCGTCCAGCCGCTGAAAAAGCCGTTCCCCCGCATCCGCTCCTCCACGGCGGACAGGAGGAGCATCGCGGCCAGCACGACGAACCCCATCCCAAGGACCGCCCGCTCCAAGGGGCCCGCGACACCGCCGGACGGGAAAAGGCCCGGCAGCGGGGCCGCTTCCGGCCGCCTTCCCTCCTCCAGGGAAAGGAAGCGGACCGCCGCCTCCAAGTGAAGATCCCGGAGCAGGCGCTTCGCCTCCTCCGCAGTCAAAGGACGCTCCGCCGGGTGCCAGTGGGTGCGGCTCCATTTTTCCAGCCGGGACAGCGGGGCCTGCCCCTCCAGGATCAGGAAGCAGATCAGAGAAAACAGGGCCCCATATTCCTCCGGAAAGCAGGCGCGCAGGTCGTCCAGGAAGCCAGTCTGTCTACCGATCTGGTCCAGCAGGTAAACGCCCCCGAAATACATCCGTTTCGCGGGCCGTGCCGCCGCGGCCCCGCCCTGGTGGGCGATGGTCTCCGGTAGCGGCCGGCTGAAACGGGGGGAAGGGATCAGGTTCCCTTCCCCGTCCAGCTTGCCGATGCAGATGCGCCTGCTGCGGGACTGGCGCTTCTCCGGGTTCCAGTAATATTTGGACTCGTATACATAGGTCGTCCCGTTCTCCTTGTTTCGGACATAGACCAGTTTCAAAAATCCGCTGCCTCCTGCTCCCTATTGCCTGCCGCCCGGCTCCTCGTCCTGCGCCGCTTTCACGAACTGGCCGATCATCTCATCCGCGGAAGCTCCGTATAGCGAATAGGCTGTAAACCCATCAAACCATTCATAGCTTACTCTTTTTGCCTCTACAAGCCGGTATACCTGCCATCCGTTGACGAGGGTGTTTTCCTTATTTTTTTCCGTCCTGGTGATATGATTCCACAAAAAACGGTCGTCGGTGTACCAGTGGATACCGTAGGTCAGCGTTTCACGATCCCGCTGCGCGTTTTTCATGACGACACGAAAATTGATGGAATACAAATCTACCGTAACTTGATAGTAATCTGGCTCCCACTCCGGCAAAACCGGCAGCGCGGCCCTTGGAGAAAAGCCCAGGTATTCTTCCACTTCTCCCAGGTCGGCGGTGAAGAAGCCTGAAGCTCGCCCGTATCTTTCAATCACTTCGGTAAACGCCGCCCTGGAAACGCCCGTCACCCTGTCGGTATCCGGAGCAAAATCGGGGGGAATCGGCGGCTCCGGCTCCTCCTCTATAGTGATTTCCTCTTCCTCTTCCTCCGGCGTCTTTTCTTTTACGCCCACCTCAAGGAAGCGGCGGATCCACGCTTCCGTGGAAGGGCCGGAGAGGGTCTGGACGGCCGGGCCCCTGTACCAGGTGTAGGAAGGCTCTCCGTCGCTGACGTTCCGAAATACATCCCAGCCATCGACGCGCCGGTATCTGCCCGTATGATCCCGTGTCAGGTAGCGGCCCCGGAAGCTTTCGTAATCCGACAGCCACGCCGCCTGGTAGATCAGCTCCCCACCGTCTCCCAGGGAATCCCTCAGCCTGGCCCGGAGAAAGGCGTTCCCCCGCTCCCGCGAAACGGCGTATTCCGCCTCCCACCCCTCCATGACCGGCAGATATTCCTGGAGGGAAACACCCAAAAAGCTCTCCGCCTCGCGCCGGGATACGGTTTTCAAGGCTTTCTCCGGATTTCCGGATCTGGTCACGGAACCGGCCGCTTTGCTGTCTGCGCCGGGGTTCACAAACTGCCCGATCAGCTCGTCTATCTCCGGTTCGCCGTGCAAGGTATACACTGCGTTTTTCCCGAACCAGACATAGAAGCTGGTTCCGTAATTCGTGCTCCGGTAAACAGTCCGCCCGTTCACCGTCAGATATTTTCCCGCTTCATCCTGCTCAATGTGATACTCCAGCCCTTCCGGTTCAAAAAACCAATCGACGTCGTAGAGGATATTAACATCATATCTTTCCAAAGACCGGAAACGGCAACTCAAAAAGAGTGAATCTTGAAAAACACCCGCATGAATGTTCTCAAGCGCCCAGCCCTCCGGAACCGGCACGACGCCGCCCAGGAAGAAGCCCAGAAAGCCCTCCACTTCTTCGATCCGTTCCGATGAATAGTTGCGGTGAGGCGCATACTTATCCATTGCTTTTCGGAGCATCTCCTCGGTGACGGGGTCCTCCTTCACCGGGTTCCGCCTCACGAAGGCTTCGGCCACCTCGTCCGCCGCCGCGCCTGTGAGCTTGTATACCTCCATTCCCTGAGACCAGGTATAGGAAACGACGCCCTGTTCTTCGCTTCTGAAAGCGCTGCCGCCGCCGACCGTCACATACTCGCCTTCCCCTTCGGGCTGGGCGGCATCCTTCAGATAATTAAAGTCTGTGATCCAGCGGATGCGGTATTGCAGGGGGTCTCCCGCCTGCCCGTCCCGGCGGAAGAGGATGTCCAGCCGGATTTCCTTTTCCAGGTTTTCCGCGCTGTAGCTTTCCTTCCTCCAGCCCTCCAGGTCCGGCACGGCCCCTTCCAGGGAAAAGCCCAGGAAAGCCTCGATTTCCTCCAGGCGGTCCGTCTGGTAGCTGCTGCCGATTTCCCGCTGGTTGATGGCCTCCGCCACGGACTGTATCGTAATCTGCTGGCCGGTGACCATGTACTCCTGCTCGTCCGGGGTGGAATAAGGTTTGAACCAGCGCAGCCTGATGGACACTGTTCCCAGCAGGACGACCACCAGCACGGCCGCCGCCGCGACGGCCGAGGCGCGGACGAAGGTCCTTTTCCTTTCCTCCCGGGCGCGGATTTTGCTTTGGATCGACGCCCACAGGCGGTCAAAATAGCCTTCCTCCTGCGATTTTGGCCCGCCGCTCAGCTCTGCCAGGAGGCCGAAGCACGCGTCGACATAGGCCGTGTCGATGTCCCGGCTGTCCTTGGCCAGCTCCGCGTCGATCATGCGGCGCAGGCGGTCCTTCAGTTCTCCCGCCGTGATCCGGCCGGACCGAAGGCTTTCTTTCAGTTGTTCAGCCCTCTGCTCCGCTTCGGAGAGACCCATAACGTTCCCCCTTCAATCAATAAGGTCCTGATGACGCCCAAACGATTCTAACGGAAGGGAAAAAATTTTTGATCAACCCTTTTTCCCCTCCATATATACATAGATACTCAGATGCCAAAAAGATTCTGCCAGAACATAAAAATTTTGCTGGCCTTGATTTTTTTGCGGAGCCTCGCCACGGAGGACTTGACCGCCGCCTCCGATTTCCCGCTTTCCTCCGCGATGCGGCGGATGGACTTGCCCTTCTTAAAATGCTCCGTGTAGGTAAAGCGCTCCTGATCGGTCAGGAGACTGAGGATTTCGTCCTCGATCTCCTTGGCCGCCTCGCCGGCCAGCCACCGCTCGATGGAAGAAAGGGCCTGGTCCTCCCCCTCCTCCGCCTGACGGTCCAGGGAATAGCCCTCGCGCCTGCGGGCCCGCCGGTACTTGCGCAGGGCGTTGAGCAGGCGGTGATGGCAGGTCTGGATCAGCCAGCCCCGGGGGTTGGGATGGTCCTTCAGCGCTTCGTACCTGGAAAAAGCCGAAAGGAAGGTCTCCTGAACGCACTCGGCGATCAGGCCGTCATACTCCCCGGCGTAACCGACATATGCCCTGCAATGGCCGTCCAGCGTCCTGGCGTACAGGGTATACAGCTCCGTGATGAATTTGTCCCGTTCATTCGTTGCAGTCATAAAACCTCTTCAGCCTGGTAATAAGCAGCTTCTCCCCGATCAGGAAGGGCCCTGCCGAAATCAAGCTCAGCACAGCAGACCAGCTCCATTGATCATCCAATTATACTACGAACCACCCCGTTTTTCCATCCGCGTCACGAACGGCAGCTATATGGCACGAACAGACCCGCCCACCTTCTTTCCCAAAAAACAAAAAAGCCGCCCCCACGAAGGCGGCGTTGGGATTAGGGATTAGGGATTAGGCATTAGGCATTAGGCATTAGGGCTGTGAGGGCCCGGAAAACAGCACAGTGTGCTGTTTTCACCGAACAGCGGGCCGGCAGGCCCTGGATAAGGGAATAGGCATTAGGCATTAGGCATTAGACAGAGTGAGCGATTGAAAAGGGGCAGAGGAAAGAACGTGACAGGCAGCAGGAATTACGCATTACGCATTACGAATTACGCATTCGGCTATTTACCTACTACCTCCTCCCTCCTACCTCCTACCTATTTCCTCCCTCCTCCCTATTCATTGTACTTCTCCAAAAAGCTATGCACCATCCCTCCCTCTTTCCAGCCTGGGAAGGTGCGGATGTTGACGGTGTGAAGGGCGGCAAAGATGCGCAGCTCGATGTCCGGCTCGGTGGCCTTCAGGGCGCGGATCATCTCCTTGACCGCCTTGCGCTTGGAGAGGGCCTCGTGGTCCTCGCTGCGCTCGGTCATGCGGCAGGCGCAGCGCAGGAAGGACAGGCCGTTGTAGCGGGCCCAGGCGATCACGTCCTCCTCGAGGATGCAGTACATCGGGCGGATCAGCTCCATGCCGGGGAAGTTGTCGCTCCTGAGCTTGGGCAGCATCCCCTGGAGCTGGGAGCCGTAAAACATAGCCATCACCGTGGTTTCGATGACGTCGTTTAAGTGGTGGCCCAGGGCGATCTTGTTGCAGCCGCGATTTTTCGCCTCGGCGTAGAGGTTGCCCCGCCGCATCCGGGCGCAGAGGTAGCAGGGGTTCTTCTCCGTCCCGTCGGCAACAGCGAAAATATCCGTCTCAAACACGTCGATGGGGATGTCCAGCACGGCAGCGTTTTCCTTGATCCGCCGGCGGTTCTCCGGGCTGTAGCCCGGGTCCATCACCAGATAGGTCAGCTCGAAGGGAAAATCGCTGTAGCGCTGGAGCAGGCGCATCAGCAGGGCCAGGAGCATCGAATCCTTCCCGCCGGAAATGCAGACGGCCACATGGTCGCCCGGGGCAAGGAGCTCATACCGCTTGACGGCATGGATAAAAGGCGTCCACAGCTCCTTGCGGAACCGCTTGTGAACGCTGCGCTCAATCAGCTGCAGGCGGGTCAGTTCGTCTCTCATACGCCCTCCCGGGTCAAATCCTTGATAACTTCCGCCGCGATCAGCAGGCCTGCGGCGGCGGGGACAAACATGATACTGCCCGGCAGGCTCCGTTTGCCCGGGGGCAGGGGCTCGCCGTCCGGCAGGGAAGCGGGCATCCTCGGCGGCTCGTCCGACCAGACGGCCTTCAGATGGGTGATCCCCTTCTTTTTCAGAGCCTGGCGCACCGCCCGGGCCAGGGGGCAGACGGAGGTTTTGCTGATGTCCGACACGCGCAGCCGGGAGGGGTCCAGCTTGTTGCCGGCACCCATGCTGCTGATGATGGGCACGCCCCGCCGCGCGGCCTCCTCCGCCAGGGCCACCTTGGCGGCCACGCTGTCCACCGCGTCCACGATGTAGTCGTATTCGGAGAAGGGGAACTGGTCCAGATTGTCCGGCAGGGCGAATACGGGGAAGCAGGTCACGGACAGGTCCGGGCAGATAGAAAGCAGGCGCTCCTTCATCACATCCGTCTTGAGCCGGCCGATGGTCAAATGGGTGGCGATGATCTGGCGGTTCAGGTTGGTCAGGCTGACGGTGTCGTGATCGATCAGGTCCAGCGCGCCGACCCCGCTGCGCGCCAGGGCTTCAACCGCGTACCCGCCAACCCCGCCGATCCCGAACACAGCCACGCGGGAGCGGCGAAGTTTTTCCATATTGTCTGACCCGAGCAGCAGCTCGGTGCGCTGAAATTGAGAAAGCATGGGAACCTCCGGAGGGATGGGGGAATTAGGGAATAGGGATTAGGAATTAGGGATTAGGGATTAGGTAGGAGGGAGAAGGTAGGAGGTAGGAGGTTTTTAGTCAGAGTGGAGAGTGGAGAGTTTTCGTTCGCTGCGCTCACAGAGTGGAGATGGAATATGGTTCCATGCTACTTCAATTCTGGTTTCATGTCAACTTCAATATTACTTCAAACAGCTTGAAGGACCGGGGGCGGGCCTGAAAAAAAGAACCCGGCGTGACATGAGCCGCGCCGGATGTAATGATATTTAGACAAACTCAAATCTGCACTCTGACTAAAAGCCTAATGCCTATTGCCTAATGCCTAATGCCTATTCCCTAATCCCTATTCCCCTTCCGTCTCCTCAGCCTCTTCCTCCTCAACCGCTTCCTGCTCCGCCGCTTCCTCGGCCAGGCGTTCGGCTTCTTCCTCAGCCAGGCGGTCCAGGAGTTCGGCGGGGGTTTCTCCGTGTACGGCGGGGGTGAAGGCGATGTCCATGTCGAGGTCCAGCCATTCCTTGCCCTTGTTGGTGTTCAGGAGATAGCCGTGCAGGCCGTCCGTGGTTTCCACCTCGGCCCAACCGTTGTCCTTGACCTGCAGCACGGTCAGCGGGCGCAGGGTGGGGAACTGCTTGAGGCGGGTGCCGTTGGAACGGTCCGCCGAGCGGATGTTGACGGTGGTGCGGCGTTCGGGATTATTCGGGTCCTGCAGGATGGATTTTTCCACCGGGCCTTCCCAGACGTCCCGGAAGGACAGGCAGTCGTTCTGCAGATAGCCCTCATATTTTCCCCAGCGGCAGAGGGAAAAATCGTCCCCCCGCTCGATGATCACCACGTACTGGCCGTCCGGCACCTTGGTGACGTTCTTGGCCTTGGTGCTGGCCGTCTTGTGCATCGGCAGGCTCTTGCTGCGCTGCAGGAAGACGATGGCGATCTGGTTGCCAAAGGGCGATTCGCTGAAGGACAGGGCGTAAGTGCGGATGTAGCGGGGCTCCTTGACGCCGGGCTCGGCAAAGCCGCACCAGCCCAGGCCCAGGCTCTTGATCTCGATCTCCGCGCCGTAGGGAAGGGCGCTCACCGGCTCCTTCCGCTCGTCAATGTCGTCATAGACGAAGGCGCCTTCCTCCGCAACGACCACCGCGGTGATCTTCCCCTTGACATAGGTCGGGGCCACCGCCTGGTCCGCCGCCAGGCAGGGGACACAGCAGGCCAGGATCAGCCATGCCGCCAAAAGAGCAGTCCACTTCTTCAACATATAATCAGTCCTCCTTTCAGGACGGTGCCTCTCTCATCATCTTTATTTTACATGCAGAAACGGTTTTTTGTCAATTGAAAGATCAGACATATGGCCGTCTGCGGCCGGGAATCAGCGCAGAAAGCTGTAAATTCTATACCCCTGGTAAAACTCAATTTCGAGCGACATACTTCTGGTCTTTGCTCCGCGGGTTGTCCGGGTCTGTCATGACCAGATCTCCCGATTCGATCAGAGGCTTCAAATAGTTCCTGTAGAAACCGCTTCTGGACTTCAATCCGATGTGCTCCATCATCTCCCACCTGGTTCTGGGAATCCGGCAGAACAGCAGCAGGTTTTTGCGCTTTTCCGCCGTCCCGTCTTGTTCACCCTGATGTTCACTTTGATGTGCACTTTCATGTTCACCCTGATGTTCACTCTGAGCCCAGGAAACGCCTTTCCCCCAATTCTTATTTTTCAGGGTGGCAGACAGCATAAAATCGCTCAGTTGAAATACCGGTTCAGGGAGACCAGCCTCCGCCATGTCCCGATAAACACGGTCCACTCCTTCGCCGAGTTCCTTTACATAATCGTATTCGATCAGCAGCTCGATGATCTTCGGGTTTCTGGAAAAGTGAAATTCACGGATATTGCTGATCCGGACAAGACCGGGCAGGATTCCGGGGCTCTCCACCGCAAAGTGGTCATCGAACATTTTGATCTGGATCTCCGTGCCCATGATGCTGTAATCCCGGTGAGCAACAGCATTCACGATCAATTCTGTCCAGCAAAATTCCGGATATTCAGGAATGGTCTGGAATACCGCGCCATCGCTGAGCCGCGTATATTCGCGGATTTGTGTGCGGACGAAAGCAACCGCCTGCTGCACTTGTTCCAACAGTCGGCCACTGAAGGTGACATCTTTGATCACATTCATGCGATCACCGACTTCCGCCGTGTTCCCTTCAAAACGGATAAACCGGATCCTGGCGCGGGGAAAGAAACGCTGCGGGTCTTTACCGAACAAGAGCACGGCCGCCGCACTGATCTTTTCCTCATCGCCACTCTCCGCGACAAAGCCCTTATTGTGCCGAAGATAATATGCTGCGTCTCCCCGGGTATATCCGATTTTCTTGCAGTAATCAAGAACATAGTCCAGATCAATGTCTTCGATCGTAGCGCCTGCGACCGTTTGGTCCTCGAAACGCCGGACGCCTTTTGCATAAACCAGTTGCAGTCGCTGTTCAAAATTGAGCTTTTTGCTCTTGTCTCCGACGCGCAGATAGACCTCATCCGCCTGATTGGCAACGACCTGTTCGTTGGGGAAAATGTACATCAGGAGAACATGGTTGGGCCTGTTGTCTTTGTCCGTTACTTCTATCGTTTTCAAATCGGCTTTCACGCTTGGAATACAGAAATCGAAGGGGACACGGACGATCTCATTGATTTGCTTTTCATAATCGTCGATGCCCGTGATCGTACCGTCATCCTCAATCCCGATCACAAGCCAGCCTCCGTCCGCGTTGGCCATGGCAACGATGGGCACCGCAAGGTCGACCGGCCTGATGCGGGCAGACTTCCGATCCATCATCTGTTTCTCTGTACTGAAACGCAGATCTTCGATGCTGTTCGGATCAAACATACGGCCGACCTCCTTGGCTTCAAATGTCCTGTTTCTTCTGTAGTATACCGCAACGGAATCCTGCCAGCAAGCTTTTTTCACGATCCGCCCGCCGTGTCAACCCGTAGATAATCCCTGCAAAGCTGACCAAAAACCGCAGGAAGGCAGGCCGGAAACCTTGACGCAACCAGAAAAAGAGGATAAAATGATAGACGAAAATATGTGTTCGTGTCTGGTCGTCCGAAGGACCCCGGCACACGGCTACTCCCTACCGAAAGAAAGGAATACTGCCATGAATGTAATTGAGCAACTGTCTCTGGTCGGTCTGGTCCCGGTCATCAAGGTGGAGGACGCGAACGACGCGGTGCCGCTTTGTAAGGCGCTGGCGGACGGCGGTCTGCCGGTGGCGGAAATCACCTTCCGCTCCGACGCCGCGGAGGAAGCCATCCGCCGGGTGCACGCCGAGCTGCCCGAGGTCATCCTGGGCGCCGGCACCGTGCTGACCCCCGAACAGGTAGACCGCGCGATGGCTGCCGGCGCTACCTACATCGTCTCCCCCGGCATCAACCCCAACGTCGTCAAGCACTGCCAGGAAAGGGGCATCCCCATCGTTCCGGGCACCTCTTCCCCGTCCAACGTGGAAACGGCCCTGGAACTCGGGCTGGACACCGTGAAGTTCTTCCCGGCTGAAGCGGTCGGCGGCCTGAAGGTCATCAAGGCCATGAGCGCGCCCTACGGCCAGGTCCGCTTCCTGCCCACCGGCGGCATCAACGAAAAGAACGTGGGCGAATACCTCGCCTTCCCCAAGATCGTGGCCGTGGGCGGCAGCTGGATGGCCCCCTCCGACGCCATCAAGGAAAAGGACTGGGCCCGCATCGAGAAGCTGGCCCGCGAGGCGGTCGACCTGGTGCTGGGCCTGGAGCTGCGGCACGTGGGCATCAACTCCGGTTCCCCCGAGCAGGCCATGGCGGACGCCAAGCGTCTGTGCGCCCTGCTCAACTGGCCGGTCAAGGACGGCAACAAGTCCACCTTCGCCGGACTGGGCTTTGAGTGCATGAAGATGCCCTTCCGCGGCAAGAACGGCCACATCTGCATCGCCACCAACAACATCAAGCGGGCCCGCTGGCACCTGGAGCGCCGGGGCTTCACTTTCGACGATTCCTCCGATTCCGGCAAGGCTATTTATCTCAATGAAGAAATCGGCGGATTCGCGTTCCACCTGCTGCAGAAGTGATTCGGCCTGCAATCTGAACGTTTCATAAAAGACACACAGCGCCTCACAAAAACCATGAACTGAACCATCAATTGAGAAAGGATGATCTCCCATGCCCAGAATTATTACCTTCGGTGAAATTATGCTGCGTTTAAAGAGCCCCGGATACGAACGTCTGATGCAGAGCCCGGTGCTGGAAGCCACCTTCGGCGGCGGCGAAGCCAACGTCTCCGTTTCCCTGGCCAACTACGGGATGGACACCGCTTTCGTCACCGTTCTGCCCGACAACGACATCGGCCGCGCCTGCGCGCGGGAACTCCGCGGTTTCGGCGTGGACGTGAACTCCATCGTCTACCAGCCCGGCCGCATGGGCATCTATTATCTGGAAACCGGCTCCGTCCAGCGTCCCAGCAAGGTCATCTATGACCGCGCGGGCAGCGCCATCGCCGAAGCCAAGGCCGACGCCATCGACTGGGAAAAGGTCCTGTCCGGCGCCACCTGGTTCCACATCACCGGCATCACCCCGGCCATCAGCCAGGCCGCGGCGGACCTCTCCCTGGCCGCTGTGAAGGCCGCCAAGAAGCTGGGCCTGCACGTGAGCTGCGACCTGAACTACCGCAAGAACCTCTGGAAGTACGGCAAGACCGCCGACCAGGTAATGACCGAGCTGGTCAAATACGTGGACACCGTCATCGCCAACGAGGAAGACTTCCAGAAGGCCCTGCTCCTCAAGGCCGAGAGCGCAGGCAGCGTCGAAGAAGGCGAGCTCAACCTGGACAACTACAAGGCCATCGCCAAGCTGGCCATGGAGACCTATCCCAACATCAAGCGGGTCGCCATCACCCTGCGTGAGAGCAAATCCGCCAACCACAACGACTGGAGCGCCTGCCTGTATAACGGCAAGGACTTCTTCGTCTCCCGCAAGTACCGCATCACCGACATCGTGGACCGCGT
>DGRV01000044.1:8639-18158 GCA_002391225.1 Christensenella sp. UBA4379 | reverse complement strand
AAGCACACCATCCCCGGCGACTACAACCGCATGAGCGCTTCCGAGGTCGAAAGCCTGATGAAGGGCAGCGGATCCGGACGGGTTCAAAGATAATAAATGGGAGGGAGATGTTTCTCCCTCCTACCTATTTCAAACGAAAGGATGATTTCCGATGAACGCATTTATGGATCAGAACTTCCTGCTGGATACCGAGGTCGCGCGGACGCTTTATCATGAAGCGGCGAAGGACTGCCCGATCATCGACTACCACTGCCATCTGAGCCCCAAGGAAATCTGGGACGACATCCGTTATGACAACATCACCCAGGTCTGGCTGGGCGGGGACCACTACAAGTGGCGCCTGATGCGCTCCGCCGGGGTGCCGGAAAAGTACATCACCGGCGACGCCTCCGACTATGAAAAATTCCTCAAGTTCGCCGAGGTGGTGGGCAAGGCCATCGGCAACCCCATCTATCACTGGAGCCACCTGGAGCTGCGCCGCTTCTTCGGCTACGAGGGCGTGCTCAACAAGAACACCGCCGACGAGGTATGGAACTTCGTCAACGCCAAACTCCGCAGCCCGGGCTTTTCCAGCCGTGGCCTGATCAACATGAGCAACGTGGACATCATCTGCACCACAGACGACCCGATCGATAGCCTGGAGTGGCACGAAAAGCTGGACGCGGACAAGAGCTTCAAGGTCACCGTCCTGCCTGCCTGGCGGCCGGACAAAGCCATGAACCTGGAAAAGGACACCTACCTTTCCTACCTGGCCCAGCTGGAGCAGGCTGCCGGCATGAAGATCGCCAGCTTCTCCGACCTCAAGGAAGCCCTCTCCAAGCGGATGGACTTTTTCGCCGCTCACCGCTGCAAGCTCAGCGACCACGCCCTCAACTACGTCATGTATGCCCCCGCCTCCGACGAAGAGGTCGAGCGCATCTTTAAGAACCGCCTGGCCGGCGTCCTGCCCAGCGTCCAGGAAGAAGCAGCCTTCAAGTTCGCCTACATGGCCTTCCTGGCCAAGCAGTACCACGACCGCGACTGGGCCATGCAGCTGCACTACGGCTGCCGCCGGGACAACAACCCCACCATGTTCAAGGCCCTGGGCCCGGATACCGGCTTTGACTGCGTGGACAACTCCGCCCCCTCCACCCAGACCGCGGCCTTCCTGGGCTATCTGGAAGAGCGGAACAGCCTGCCCCGTACCATCCTCTACAGCCTGAACACCAACGACAACGCCGCCATCGACACGATCCTGGGCTGCTTCCAGAACGACGAGGCCGTCGGCAAGATCCAGCACGGCGCGGCCTGGTGGTTCAACGATCACCTGCAGGGCATGACCGAGCACATGGTCTCCCTGGGCAACCTGGGCTACCTGGCCGGCTTCATCGGCATGCTGACCGACAGCCGCTCCTTCCTGAGCTATCCCCGCCACGAGTACTTCCGCCGCATCCTCTGCCGCAACTTCGGCCACTGGGTCCGCGACGGCCTGTTCCCCGAGGACATGGACACGCTCAAGGAAATCGTCAGCGACATCGGCTATCATAACGCCGACAAGTATTTCGGCTTTGTGCGGAAGGAACTGTAAAAACTGGACTTAATAAAAAGGGACTGTTGCAAGATGCAACAGTCCTCTTTTATTAACAAATTCATTCTTTTCACTGAGTAATATGATTCAAATTGTCTGGAGCTCAGAAATCTCCGGGTGGTTTGGAGGGGCCGCAGCCCCTCCATTTTAAATCCGCAGCAGCGACATGCGCGGTGCGGGGTTCTGAGCGCCCGGAAAATGTGCCGGTGGCACATTTTCAGCGAAGAACGGGCCGGTAGGCCCTGGGCAGGAATTTTTGCGGAGCATCGCCTGCGATGCGGGAGCAAAAATTCTTTCCTTGCGCCTTTGCCGCCTGGGGTTCGCAGCGCCCGGAAAACAGGCCAGTGGCCTGTTTTCAGCGAGAACGGGCCGGCAGGCCCTGGAAAAAGGGGCGAGAGGCAAATCCGATAGGGGGACGTGTCCCCCTATCGCACCGTTTATTCTGCCAGCTCTTCCGCCAGAGCGATCAGGGCGTCGTAGTACGCGTCTTCGTTCAGATCCCAGACCTGGTCGCAGATGCTTTCCATATCCGTCCGTACAGCTTCAGCGTCGTGCGTCTGGATGTAGCCGTAGCTGGTAGCCAACGGATCCAGCTGCAGGAAGATCCGAGCGTAGCCCTTGTTGGTATCGAAGGCGACCACCGTCATGTCCTCCATGGCGCCGACGTAGATCGGCTTCTCGGTGTCGACCTCCGCATCCTGCACCTGGTCGGTGAATTCCACGGTCATCAGGGCGGCGAGCAGCGCCCGGCCGTCCGGATCCATCGCGATTTCAGAGGCGGTCGAATAGCCCGCCATGAAGGGCCCCGTCCACCTGGGCTGGAAGAAGACCAGGTCGCTGAAGCGCAGGCCGTCCGTCGCATCCTCCGGAATGATGTCCACCGCGTCGTTCTCCGGAACGACATCCATGCCATCGTAAAATTCCTCTTCGCTGGCCACCGGGCCTTCGTCCAGCGCTTCGGCGCGGACACGGACGCGGGGGCTGGGGAAGGAATACAGACGGCGCAGGTTGTCCAGCTTGGACATCGTGACCTTGCCGGAATCGTAATCCCACTCAAACCAGCTGGCGGTGCCGAGGTACTTGCCGCTGCCGTTGCGCAGGAGGATGTCCCCGTTCATGTAGGTGCCGGCGTAAATGGTATCCGGGGTGGGGGTGAACCAGGAAGCGGTCTTGTAATATTTGAGCACCTTCGGGTCGGTCAGGTCCTTGGGCAGGTTGCCGCTGCTGTCGTGCTTGATTTCGAGGTATTCCTTTTTATCGCTGTCGTATTTATAGATTTCCACCTGTTTGTGCTTGGAGTCTGGGATTTTCGTATCCGTGCCGTCATAGGTACCGTTATACAGGTTGACGACTTTGTCCTGAAGCGCCTGGGCCGTGGTCTTGCCTTCCTTTTGCGCTTTCTCTGTTTCCGCCTTGGTCAGCTGAGCCCGGGTCATCGCCAGCATCGCTTCGCGGTAATGATGGCCGAAATAGGAGATCACGTAGTATTCCGTCTCGTCCGTCTGATAGGTGATGTGGTAGCTGACGAGGCTCTTTTCAGCGTCGTTGCGGTAGAAGGCCACACAGCGGACGATGTAGTTGCCCTCCGGGTATTCGGACTCCACCGCGCAGACGTACGTCAGGTCCATAAAGCCGCCACACTCGGTCAGGATGGTCGAAGTATCCCAGTGCACCCAGGAACGGGAGCCCTCCATCTGCCCCAGGAAGGGGTCAAAGTTCAGCTTCACCAGGCCGGGGCCGGCGTTGTCCTGGTCCGGCAGCTCCAGGTCATAAGCGCTTTCAGGTATAAAAAGAACGCCGTACGCCGCGCTGGCGGGAACGGGAACCAGCGGCAGCATCAGCATGATCATCAAAACCAGACTGAGAAGACGACGCATGGATTTCACAGAGAATCCCTCGCTTTCCACTCGATAATGCACCATCTTTATTATAACGGCTTTCTGAAAGATATTCAATACTTTTGAAAGAATTTGTTAAAATTATGTAACATATTCTTCCGTCCGGCCAGCCCTCAACGGGAGACGCCGCGCTTTTCCAGGGCTGCAGTCAGCCCTTCACAGCCCTTTAAAATATCCCGGTACGCCCGCTCAAAGTCCCTGGTATACCAGGGGTCGCTGACCTCCCGGCCGGAAAGGCCCGCCCAGTCCATCATCAGGGAGATCTTTCCGTCCGGGTCGCCGCCATAGATGCGCCGCATGTCCCACAAATTTTCCTCATCCATCCCGATCAGGTAATCGTATGCGTCATAATCCCGCCGGACCGTCTGCCGGGCGGCGCGGGGCGGACAGGGCACCCCGTGCCCGATCAGCACCCGCTTCATCGGCGGATAGATGTCGTTCCCAATCTCCTCCGTCGTCGCCGCGGCGGACGAAAAGACCAGCCGTCCCCCCAGCCCGGCCTTCTCCTCGAGATCCTTCGCGATCATCTCCGCCGCCGCGCTGCGGCAGATATTGCCGTGGCAGATGAATAAGATTTTGATCATATAGGTTTTGCCTCCTGAATGGCGTCCGTATGCCCCGTTTTTCCTTGATTTGCGTTGCCTGCTGAAAGGCACATTCCCACCGATTTCCGGGCGTTTTTGCCGAAATACGGCAAATCGCAGCAAGATGGAGCAGTCATAAGTAGTAAAAGTAAAGCAAGGTGAGCTGCTACTCACGGTTGTAATGACGTGACCGGGACAACATAAATCCCTGTTTTCGGATCACGCATGACAGAATCGAGATGTCCAACGATCACGCACATATATTCCGGCTTTTTCTCCACGTTTTTATAGAATTTGCTGAGGCTTCCAATTGCATCCTGAATGCTCCCGTCGCTCAGTTTAATCTCAAATGCAGCATAGCCGCCGTCTTTGAATTCCACAATGGCATCCACTTCATCCCCTGAAGCATTGTCGCGGAAATGATACAACTGTCCGCCCAAAACGTCAGCATAGATTCGCAGATCTCTTTCTGCCAAAGCCTCGAACATCAGTCCAAAGGTCTCGTGATCATTCAGCAGTTTATCAACCGTTAAGTGAAGGCTGGCACAGCTGAGCGACGGATCGACCAGATGTCTCTTCGCCGATTTTCCGATCCTTGCGGATGATCTGTAATGAATGCTGAATGCTTCCTGATTTGCAATCAGGAACAGACTGTCAAGTACGCTAGTATAGTCCGCGATCGTAGCCCTGCTTTCGATCAATTCTTCGCTGTTTTCGTAATCTTCAATATCCCGAAGCAATGTTTTATCGCCCGCCACTGTGGATTCGTGTCGTGCCAGTGCATGAAGCAGCATGCGCATTTTTTGCGGACTTCTCTTTTTCGTCTGCCTTTCATGCATATCCATGGTGACAACCGCATCGATATAGCTTTCCGGAATGATCCCAATATCCTCTTCCGTCATATCGATGTTTTCCGGCCACCCGCCGCGAATGATCAAACGTGCTATCTCATCCAGCTCTACTTTCCTGACATATCCTTCATTGATCTCACCGACAAGCATCCCTGACAGTGACGCTCCGCCAGAGGAGTCTCCTGATTCGAAAAGACTCATGGGATGCATCCTGACCGGCGCAATCCTACCAGTCCCTGTGTGGTGGACTTTGTTTTCGCCACTTTTCTTCCGCAAAGACGTGGAACCTGTCAGAATGAATTTTCCTTTCTCATGGTCACTGTCACATTCGTGACGAACCGCATCCCATATCCCGGGGACGGCCTGCCATTCATCGATCAGTTGCGGCCGTTCTTTCATAAATATGTACTTTGGATCTACGGCTGCCAGATTCAGCACACTTTGATCTGTCACATAACTGACGCTGTTAGCGTGATTCAGACCAGTCCATGTTTTCCCGCACCATTTCGGGCCTTCAATCGAAATAGCACCAAATACCCGAAGATAGCGTGTGATTTTGTCATCTATCAATCTGCGCCGATAACCCTCTTTTGTCAGGCTCACATAATCACCCCCGCAGTTCGAATTGTAACACTTCACTTTACACTTTTCAAGTGTTTTGCTTTGCACTTTTCCGGTTATTTACTTTTCACTTTTCAATCGATTCAATGAACACTTTTCAGTATAAACAAAATCGAAGTTTCATGCAAACTGTGGAGTCTTTCGATTAGAGAGATTTCTTCGCTTTCAATGGCCTTAGCTCCTCCGGCACAATAAATTTTCGGCAAAAACAACAGTGCAATGCTGTTTTTGCCGAAAAGTAATCCAACTGCATAAAAAGATTCCTCCCCATCAAAAGATTTGGGGAGGAGGTGCGCATGAAAGGTTACTGGACTGCTCTTGTTTTATCAGATATTTGCCTGATCCGTGTCCGCTATAGATCACAGCTTATCTGAAATTTCTTTCTTTCATCTTCTCCTCCTTCACCGCTCCTTTCTGTTTCCGTTTCCACCAGACGGACCAGCTCGCTTGGCCTCAGGTCAAGGGCGTACGCGATGTTCCACAGGGTGCTCAGCTTGACCGTCTTCCTGCCGTTTTCCAATTCCGCCAGGTGGCTCCTCGCGATGCCTGCAAGGCCGGACAGGCTTTCCTGCGTCATTCCCTTCTGAATACGAATACGTCCGATGACAATACCAAAGGCTTTTCTGTTATAGGGCATTTTTTTGATCCTCCTTCTTTTTGCTCCTATAACAGTCCATGTTTTTTTCGCGATATAACGAAAAGGCACTGTGATGTCCAGCGCCTTTTCGTTCACATATTTCACCGGGTTACTGAAACAGGATGCCCGGCATGATGGTCAGGCTGAACGGGACGCCTGATTTCAGCTGGTCGCCCTCGTTCAGGGTCATGAAAATCGTTGTGGGCTCCTGGCCCTCCTGGGGCGCTGTCAGCACTTCCCAAAGGATCTGATTGCCTTTGCCTCCGTCAGAATAGACGGTCACGCTTCCCCATTCCTCGCCCACGGCCAGACAGGTATAGATGTACCGCCCTGCAGGAATGTCAGTGCCTGCCGTATAAGTCCCCTTCGGCAGCTTTGCCGTCTTGCTGATCCCCCGCTGGACCACTTCTTCATTTACTTTTTCCAGCAGGGCAGCGATCTCGTCGTTGGACAAGGACGACAGATCCATTGCTTCCGCCGCCGCGGCAGGTACCAGCAGCGCAGCGATCAACAATAAGCAGAGAAAGCGATAAAAAAATCCTGTACCCTTCATGAGAAACAACCACCTTTCACAGTATTGTTCTCACAGGATAACAGGATTTGGAAGAAGCTCTGTCCTCTTTAGCTGACTGTTTTTATCTTCAAACGGTGATTCGTCCGGCTAGCCGTTCTGATTCAGTGTGCCGAAAAACACTCTCGCCCTGCCGGAATAAAACGCATAGGCGTAGCTGAATTGGCGGGGGATGACCGGATTTCCCTCCCGGTCAATATAGCCAAACGCCCCCTCGGCTTTGCCCGCAGTCTCTCCCGCAAGCAGGGCCAGGCAAATGAATACCAGCGCCATGCGTCTCTTCCGCGAAGTCACCGTATCCTCCTCCAGTTCATCGTCAGGTTCTTCTGCAAACGCATCCGCTGCCGTTCCGCGTTTGCCTTCGCTTCCACCTCAGACGGCGTGACCCAGCGGGGCCGGCAATGAATCGATAGCTCCTGATCGCTTTCAGCGCCTTACTCCACCGTCAGGGAAGAAAGGACCTCGCTGATGGCTCCGGCGGCGTCCTGGTCTCCGGCCAGAACGATGACCGTGCCTTTGACGGCGCCGATATGAAATTGCACCGTTTTTCCATCCCGTTCAGCTTCGGTGGTCAGCCAGAGGGCGCCGCTCACGGTTTCCTCCTGAAGCTGGTCCTCCTTTACCCCGGCGGAGGCGGCGAAGGCGGAGCGGTTAAAAGCCCCTGTCGTCAGCTGGTCCCGCGGATAACCGGCGGCGATATAGCGCTCCTGGGCCGCTTTGCCCAGCTGACGCCAGACGTCCATCGTACTCAGGGAAAAGGAAGCTTCCCCGTTCGTAAAGGAAGCGCTGCCGCCCGCGCAGCTCTGCAGACGCCAGCCTTCGGGCAGAGAGAAGGAAAGGCCGGTCACAGGGTCGTCGAACACGCCGCCTTCGGCCCCGTTTTCAGCCTCCCGGGCCGCGGCGGCCTCCGCCTGCGCCCGGTCCGCCCGCGCCGCTTCGGTGATCACCGGCTGGTCTTCCCTGGGCACGGTGCCGTTGGAATCGGTCACATGGGCGTTTTGACACATGGCGTCCACCACGCCCATGCCGCTCAGGACGCGGCCGAAGGCGGCGTAGCTGCCGTCCAGATGCGGGGCGTCCGCGTGCATGATGAAGAACTGACTGGAAGCGCTGTTCGGATCGGAAGAGCGGGCCATGGACAGGACGCCCCGCTCATGCTTCAGGAGATTGTCGACGCCGTTTGACGAAAACTCTCCCTTGATGTTGGTCCCGCTGCCGCCGGTTCCGTTGCCCAGCGGGCAGCCGCCCTGGGCCATGAACCCGGCAATGATCCGGTGGAAGGTCAGGCCGTTATAAAAACCGCTGTCCACCAGGCTCAGAAAGTTCTTCACCGTCTCCGGCGCGGCCTTTGGATCGAGCTCCAGGTAAATATCCCCGTACTCCGCCACCCGCAGCACCACCACCGGGTTTTCCGCGCCGGCTTCCGCGCATACGGCAGAGACAGACATAATAAGCGTCAGGAGGACCGCCAAGATTCCCGCAAAAATTCGCATCGTTCCAACATCCTTTCCGTACGGGTCAGATCCCCGGGCATACAAATCATATCGTGAGGAAATTATACCATCCTCCCCGGTCCAGCGCAATCCGTGACAGATTTTTACCGACCCTGCTTTTTTGCCAAATGGAAAAGGGCCGCCGCGGGAAATCAACCGCAGCAGCCCTTGGATCAATTCTTATTCAGCTCTTTCAGCCAGCGGACGGCCATGTCGATCCATTCCTGGCATTCCGGGTGGATGTTCGGGTTGTCCGGCGCATAGACCTGGTCGCTGCCCAGGGACATGCCGTGGCTGCCGCGCTGCCAAAGATGCAGCTCGAAGGGAACGCCGCCGGCGCAGAGGGCCGAAGCCAGCAGGAGGCTGTTTTCCGGCGGGACGCTCTGGTCCTCCCGGGTATGCCAGAGAAACGTGGGCGGCGTATCGCCGGTGACAAATTTTTCCAAAGAGACCTCGTCCGCCAGCTTCTCCGCGTCCTCCCCCAGCAGGTTTTCGATGGAGCCCCGGTGGGCGTAGGGGCCGGAGGTGATCACCGGGTAGCATAGGATCATGGCGTCCGGCCGGCAGGCCTCCCCCTTCAGCATCTGCCGCCATTTAAGCCCGATATGGGCCGCAGCGTGGCCGCCGGCGGAAAAGCCCAGCACCGCGATTTTGTGCGGGTCGCAGAGCCATTCCTCCGCGTGGGCGCGGGCATAGGCGACCGCCTCCGCGGCCTCCCGGAGCGCTTTGGGATAGCGCGACGGCGCTACGGAATAGCGCACCACGGCGGCCTGCACGCCCAGGGCCAGCAGGCGCAGGGCCACCGGCTCGGCCTCCCGGTCGCTGCGATAGGCATAGGCGCCGCCGGGGAAAATCAGGATCAGGGGTCTTCTTCTTTCCGGCTCCACCGCCCGGTTGTCCGTCAGGTAGGTTTCCAGCTCTACCCCGGTTTCGGGAAGGGGGATCACTTCATGCCTCATGCATTCACTTACCTTTCCATATCATTCGTAACTGTTCAGTCATCGACTGAACAGTTACTGGGACGGGGACTCTGTCCCCTTTCCAGGGCCTTCCGGCCCGCTTTTCGGTGAGATTGTGCCACCGGCACAATCTCTGGGCCCTCAAAGCCCACGCTTTCCCCTACGGATTTGCCTCTCGCCCTTTCCTCCAGGGCCTGCCGGCCCGCTGTTCGGTGAGATTGTGCCACTGGCACAATCTCCGGGCCCTCACAGCCCCAGGCGGCAAATCCGCAAGGTACGCATTTTTGCTCCCGCAGAAGTGAAGGTGTCTTCTCTTCCTAAGGCATATTCTGCTCCGC
>DGRV01000044.1:278-8574 GCA_002391225.1 Christensenella sp. UBA4379 | reverse complement strand
CGCAAAAATGCTCCTCGCGGCGTACATTGTCCAGGGCCTGCCAGCCCGTTGCTCAGTGAAAACTGTCCACCGGACAGTTTTCCAGGCCTTCGCAACCCGCTACGGATTACAATCAGGGGGAAGAATCCCCCTGATCACCCCCTCCGTCAAAAGGCAAACTCCTTTTGATCTCAGAGGACTGAATAGTTACTATCATTCAAAGAAATCAAAGCAGGCCGTCAGCCGTGACCCATGCAGGCATAATCCTCGACCCGCCAGTTCGGCGTCATGCGGACGCACAGGGTGGTTCCCGTTTCTTCCCCTTCCTCCGTCAGTCCGATTACCTCGAGATAGCTGATCGTCCCGTCGCCGAAGGAGCCGATGTTTTTAAGAGAGTTTGCGTTCAGCTTCGGGTTGACCGCGCGCAGGAAATCCAGGATCGGCTTCGTGATTTCCTCGGGCAGTTCATCCGGGAAATCGGGCATTTCCTCGTTTCCCTCAAAGCCGGACTCCAGAAACAGGTCCAGCAGCAGGCCGTCCTCCGTCAGGGTCACATAGCAGATGCCGCCCTCCGTATCCAGGCGGACGTTGGCCCAGCCATTATCCATCGTGGTTTCCAGATATTTGACGCTTTCATAGCCGGCGGCCTGCAGGGCTTTCTCCGCCGCCTGGGCGAAGGCCGCTTCCTGCTCCTCCGTCAGGGTTTCTTCCTTCGGTTCGGGCTTCTGCCAGGCTTCGGGCGGCACGACGCCATAGTCCTTGGGGTCAAAGAGCTTGACCTCGCTCTCCCCATACTGGGACAGCTCCGTGTGAAAGCGGACGGTCAGCGCCTGATCCTTTGCCTCGTAGTCTTCGTTATACCCCTCCTGATCCTCCACCGATTCAAGCTCCTCGGCGGTATAGCTGACCAGCAGGGCGGAAAGCTCGCCGGAAAGGCCCGTCAGCCGGCCCTGTTCATCCATTTGGGCCAGGACGGAGCAGTCCTTGAGCCGCACGTCCTTGGTGGCGTAGAAGATCGACTGCACCTGGGTCCAGCCCTGGACGGAGAAAGCGTCCCACGCCTCCGCGTCGATGCCCAGCAGCCGCCGGCCCGCAAAGCGCAGGCCCAGGTTCGCCAGGACGTTGAGGACGCCCGGGGCTTCCCCGTCCTTCAGCTCCAGCCGCGCTTCCTTCGCGCCGTTTTCCTTTTCCGTCACGGAAAGGGCAGAGCCGAAGAGGGGCTCCATTTGGTCCGCCGCCACCCGGGAAAGAGCCAGCAGCACGTCCGCCATAGCGCTGCGCCGGAGCAGGGTGTCCTGCTTGGCGTCCGAGCCCTCCCGGTACAGGCCGGGCTTCAGGGCCTCCATCACGTAGATGTCCCATCCGTTCTGGATGACGGTAAAGCCGCTCTCCAGGTCCTTGCGCCAGGGCCGGGGCGTGAACAGCTTTTCCTGCCAGAAGGAGTTTTCCCCGTCCTGCACATAGGTGATTTCAGCAGTCTTGATCCTCTCCTCATCCAGGAAAATCTCCGCGTTTCCCGTGACGGTCACGTTGTTCGTATGAAACGCAAGCCGCTCCGCCGCGTCAATGAACGGCACCAGCGAAGATTCCGCAACGGCCGTCAGGCACAGGGCCAGGGTTAAAATCACAGCGGTCAGGATTTTTGCTTTTTTCATGGATATATCCTCCTTGATGATCATGATTTACTGAGTTCTGTATCAGCCAAAGCCTAAAGCGTCGTATTCTTCGATCTGCCATTCTGGGGTCTGGCGGACTGTCAAATGACAGCCAAAGTCCCCGTCCGGATCCTTGACGTACACCCAGAACAGCTTGCCGATTTCGTCATCCGTCTGTCCGATGAGCCGTATTTCCCCGATGTCCAAGGACGGATTGGCAACCGTAAGAAAAGAACGGATACGCTGGGTGAGTTCGTCGTCCACAGGCTCATCGCACGTTTTAAAATCAGGACGGAAATTCGTTTGGTCTATACACAGCACAGCCTGGTCGTCTGACAGGATCACTTCATATCGTTTACCGTTGATCTGAGCGTCCATATTGCAAAAGTCATCAAAGAAATAGCTGTCCGTCACCTCTCCGAACGATACGCCGGCCGCCTCGCAGACCTCCTTCGCCCGCTCTTCCAGCCATTCAGGCTTTTTAATCGGTTCCATCTTTTTTTCCGGTGCTTCGATGCCGGCCGCTTCCCGCTCCCACTCCGTCATGACCTGATAATCCTTCGGGTCGAACAATGGGACAGTGCTTTCTCCATAGCCCGACAAGGCAGTTTCAAAGCGGACGGTCAAAAGCCTCGTGCCGTGCATGTAACCCTTCAACCGGGCGGACACAACACCCGAAGCGGCGTTCAGCCGTCCTTCGCCGTCCAGACTGATCCGGACGGAGCAGTCACTCAGGTTCAGCGTTTTTGTATTGACCAGAATGTCGAAGGTCTCCGTAGCTACAGGCCAACTGCTGATTTCAGAAACATCGTATTCGTCGTCTCCGTCGCCAGTCAGCCTTTTCCCGATGAACCGCATGCAAAGGTTCGCCAGTTGGCTCAGCAAAGCAGGAGTGTCCCCTTCCGTCAGATCAAACTGAACCATCATATTCCCATTTTTCTCTTCCGTTAAGGAAGCAGCTGTTTCAAGGAAGGGAACGGTCTGTTCAGTTACCGTCCTGGCCAGGGCAAAGAGGAGATCCGCATGAGCGGTCCGCCGGAGCAGGGTATTCTGCTTATTATCTGAACCGGAACGGTACAAACCCGGTTCCAGTGTCTCCATGACATAAATGTCCCTTCCGTTCTGGATCACGGTGAATCCGCTCTCCAGGTCTGACCGCCAGGCGCGTGGCGTCAGCAGCTTTTCCTGCCAGAAGGAGTTTTCCCCGTCCTGCACATAAGTGATTTCCGCCGTCTTGAACCGCTTCCCGTCCAGGAGGAATTCGGCTTTCCCGGTGATGGTCACATTGTCCGTCTCAAAGGCGAGTTTTTCTGCCGCGTCGATAAACGGAACCAGAGAAGATTCCGCGTGGGCAGAAAAACACAAGGCCAGGATCATCAGGAGAGCGATACAGCTTTTTCTTAGTTTCATATTTTTCCCCTTTCCTGTTCATAGCTTACAGATCATTCGCCATTCCGATGCAGGTATAATATTCAATCCGCCAATTTGGCTGAAGGCGCACGGTTAAAAATGTATCGCTGCTTTCCTGACCGTTCTGATCCACACCGATCAATTCGACCAGCCAGTTATCGTCATGCTTGAATTGGCAGTATCCTTTCAAGTCCGCGACGGGGTTTTCAGGATGAATCTGATTCAGGAATGCCAGAATTTTCTGCTTTTCCGCATCATCCAAGCCTTCCACCGGTTCGTGAGTATTAAACCAGCTGCTGTGAGCCAGCCGGAAATAATCAATTTGATGATTTTCATTCACGGTGATATAGATTCTTCCTTCTTTTGTTTCCACCCACAGATCAGCGGCATCCTGATCCTTTTCGATGATTTCGTTTTCATAGGGCGTATATCCCGCGTCCTGACATGTTTTTAGAATGAGCTCTCTCAGTTCGTTTTCTTTTTCTCTGCGAATCTGGTTTTCCAATGCTTTTCGTTCCTCGTCTGTCATCAAAATGATGTCCTGAAGCGGCTTTGCAGAGCTGCTTCCATAATCGGAAAGCTTCAGTTGAAATTCAATGCCAAACGTTTGCTGTTTCCCTGAATAACGTGTCAGCTTCACGGAAAGATAGCCTTGCATTTCCGTCAGACGGCCCGCCGCATCCATATGCCACCGAACGGAAGTATCGCTTAATGCGAGGGATGCTGTTTGCTTGAGAATTTGTCTGGTTTCAGTGGGCAGTTCCGCATTGCGAAGCGCCTGCGCTTCCAAATCATCATCATCAAAACCAAACAGTCTTTTTCCGGCAAAGTTCATACAATAATGGATGAGCGGATGGAGCAGAGCCGGCGCTTCGCCATCCCGCAGTTCAAACAGGTGATCTTCGCTTCCGTCCGCGTTTTTCGTACTTTTCAGGATGGTGGAAAACCAAGGCTCAAACTGTGCTGAAACAGCTTTGGCAAGGGAAAGCAGCAGATCGCTGTGGGCGGTTCTCCTTAAAAGAGTGTTCTGTTCCGATGCGCTGATGTAATTCAAATAATACGGTTCCAGCACCTCGATTGCATGAATAGCAGTTTCGTTTTGAATGACAGTGAACCCGCTTTCAAGATCCGCCTTTCCTTCCCGGGGTGTCAGCAGTTTCTCCTGCCAAATGGAGTTGAACCCGTCCTGGATATAGTTGATCTCCGCCGTCTTGAACCGCTTCCCGTTGAGCGAAAAATCCGCCTTCCCGGTGATGGTCACGTTGTCGGTCTCAAAGGCGAGTTTTTCCGCCGCGTCAATCAGGGACGCGACGGTTGACTCCGCATGGGCGGAAAAGCAGAGGGAAAGGATCAGCAGAAAGGCGAAGGATGCTTTGGTTCTATTCATCAGTCCGTTGTTTTCCTTTCGTTGTTGTTGTCAAGGGCAAATGGCCGCCGGGAATGCCGGTGCAGCCATTTTTTATTACCTCTCTATATATAACGAACCGCCTTCCCGTTTTGTTTCAGAATCAGGGGGTTTTTATTTTTTCATCATCCCCCGCTCGATCTGGGCGACCACGGCGTACAGCACGCCGGCCACCGGCCAGATGATCCAGCTGTTTGCCCAGTCTTTCGTCCAGAAGCTGTAGGCGAGAAAAACTGCCGTTGCCAGGGACCAGTAGGCGCCGGACAGCCACCCTTTGGGGGTCAGCTTGGTTTTGCGAGTATAATCGCCCTCTTCCAGGAGCTTCTGGTAGCTGCCCCATTCGATGCAGACCCGTACGATCAGCCAGACGCCGGCGGCGCACATCGCCAGCATCACGCAGACGCCGATCCCGGCCAGCAGGTCGTCCTGGGTGAAAATGCCTGTCAGGATCGGGATCACGCTCAGCACGCACAGGATGATCCCGACGGTCAGTCCGGTCGTAAAGGTACGCTCAAAGGCTACCCTGCGCTCCTTCACCATCCCGGTGACGCCGTACTCCGTGTCGATGGCTTCTTTTTCCAGATATTCGTAGCGGGACAGGCGCAGCCCGCTCGTGACAAAGAGAAAGACAGCGCCGGCGGCCAGCAGGATCAGCAGGATCAGGCCGGCAATGCCGCCCTGGTCGGCGGACAGGGGGATCCTTTTCTGATCGCCGAGAATGGAAAGCAGAATCATGGGGATCGGCGAAAGGATGCACAGCAGCACGCCCAGGGCGATCCGGCCGGAAGACACCCGGGCAGCATCCAGGTAATCGTTCGCTTCTTCCATGCTCACCCAGCGGACGCCGGCTTCTCCCCTGTCGGCCGCTTCCCGCGCGGGGACGAGGGCTTCCGCCCCGATCTCATCCTTCAGCAGGTAGTCCGTGCTGACACCGAACAGGTCCGCCATCGCGATCACCTTGGCAAGGTCCGGGACGGACTGGGCTCCTTCCCACTTCGACACGGCCTGGCGGCTGACGCCCAGCTGCCCCGCGAGCTCTTCCTGAGACCATCCGTTCTTCTTCCTCAAATCAATCAGCTTGTCCGCGAAAATCATAGTTTTCGTTTCTCCTTTCTGTGCGTCTGTCCGGGAGACCGTCTGCCTCCGCCAGACACGCACAGCATACAAAAAACCGCCGTTGCAGGCAATCAGGCGCGCCTATCAATCTGTCAACCGGCGGTTGCAAAGCATGAAAAACATCGCTGCGGGAGGGAAAAAACGCATTCCGGAAGGTTTTCCGGCCGTTTATGCGTCCCTGAAAGCGAAACAGTATCTGTTGCCTAGAATGTCTGTGATCAGGACGGCGATGCCGCCGGACAGCAGGGGGATCTGGAGGGAGCGGGGCAGGGCCGGGGTTTTCTGTGTCCGCGCGGCGTCGGCCAGGGAGCGGAAAACCCCGCGCTCCACTGTGCCCACGGACCACTGGTCCACCCCGTCCAGGCCGGTCACGCCCTCCGGCCAGGGGGCGGGCGGAACAAAATCGTCCAAGCAGACGTCGGCAAAGGCGATGCCCGGGAACACCCGCAGGGACGCCTGGGCCGGGGCCGTCTCGCAGGGGGCCTCCAGGTCAAAGGGGATCTCCTGGGAGATCAGGCGCTTCCGGGTGACGGACACCGCCGGCTTCCCGATGTCGCAGACGACAAAGCGCCGGCCCGTCGCTGCGGCGGCCAGGGCCGCGGTGCCGCTGCCGCAGCAAAGGTCGGCCACGATGTCCCCCGGCTCCGTGACGGGCAGGAGGACGCGCCGCAGGAGGGACTCCGGCTTCTGGGTGTCGTAACCGGTGCGCTGCGGGTCCTTCTGCTGCAGGTGGGAAACGTCCGCCCAGACGTCGCTGGGATAGACCGGGTCGTCGTCGTAATAGACGTAGGTTTTCCCGCCGGAACGGATGGTACGGCAGGGCCGGCCGTTTTCGTCCACCGTGCGGCGCATATGGTTGGAGCGGTTTTCATCCCGCGGGATCGGGACGTGGGTGATGTCGAAGTGCAGCTTCCCGGTCTTGCGGTAGAAAAAGATCACGTCGTGCTTGCGGGAAAAATATTTGACCGAGCGGCCGCCGGACTGATAGGCCCAGATGATCTGATTGACGAAATTCCGTTCGTTGAACAGCTCGTCCAGCAGCAGGCGGACATGGGCGTCCGCCCGCGTATCCACATGGACAAAGAAGGCCCCCTCGTCGCTGAGCAGACCGCGGGCGGTCAGGGCCAGAGAGCGGATGAGGGACAGATAGGCCTCCCGGCTCTCAAAGCGGTCCGAATAGGCGTCCAGCTTCACGGTGCGGCTGCCGTTTTTCCAGCCGGCTTCCCCGATGCGCTGGTTCATGCGGAACAGCTCGCCCGTGTAAAAGGGCGGATCGATATAAACGCAGGAGACCTTGCCCTGATAATCGCCCCAGGAAAGGGTTTCCGGGCTGCCCAGGCGGACCAGCCCCCTCGGTTCCGGCCGGGTTTCCTTGACGCAGGGGATTTGCTGCCAGTTCATAGTGCCTCCTTCAAAGCGGAGATGGCCGCGTGCAGGGCCGTCAGAAACGCCCGGTGGTCGGGATCGGCATAGAGAATCTCCCCCGCCCGGACGACGCAGGCGCGGAAGCCTGGATCAAAGGCGGACAGACCGTCCGGCAGCAGGGGGCAGACGATGTACCCCCGCCGGTCGCGCACGGCGCGGATTACGCCGTCCTTTTCCTTGGGCAAAAGGGGGAACAGACGGCAGGACAGCGGACGGTCTTCCCGCCTGCAGGTCCCGCTGCAGGTGAGCAGCAGAGCGCCGGGAAGGTCCGGGGCCGGGGTGATTTCAAAGCCCTCCGGCAGCGGGTCGTATAGCCCTTCCTCCCCGGGAAACAGGAGCATGCCGCCTTTTCCGTCCTCGTCCGGCTCGCAGCAGGCGGCCCCGCAGACCCGGCCGCAGTCCCCCTTCAAAGGGGTCGCGTTTTCCAGCAGAGCCCGCGCCGCCAACAGAGCTTCCATCCGGTCCAATTCCCTCACCTCGGTCTGATTCCGTTGTGTGTTCTGATTGCTTTTTGTTCAGTTTTAATTATATCATCTTCAAAAGGAAAGGACAAGAAAGGAATTTCCCATTTATTGTATTTGCGGACAGTTCATGATATACTGGCTGTGCTGTATGCGGCAGGGCAATTGCCCGGAGCTTTTCCCGCTGGATCATTCGGCGGGAGGTGATGCGTACAGTTTTGAGCTAACAATTTATTTCAGCATAAAGCCTTGAGATAAGAAAAGCCCCCGAGCAGTTCGCAGCTACTCAGAGGCTTTTCTTTGATGGTTATCCAGTAACCAACGGGAAATCTCCACTGACAATGTCATTATACAGCGGGGACGGCTGTGTGTCAAGCACGGCCGTCTTTGCGTTCGGGGCTCACAGTGTCGTCTGTCAGGACTTGCCCAAGCGGATTTGCCTTCGTTTTACGGCGGCGTCCCAGTCGGCCTGCTCTTCCTCGGTTTCCGGGACAAAGAGAGGCACGGGGGCGGGCTTTTCTTCATCGTCCAGGGCCACGTAGACGCCGAAGGCCCGGTTGACCAGGGTCCTGGTTCCATCGCGGTGCTCCACAAAGCTGTCCACCCGGACCTCCANNATACAGCGGGGACGGCTGTGTGTCAAGCGCGGCCGTCTTTGCGTTCGGGGCTCACAGTGCCGTCTGTCAGGACTTGCCCAAACGGATTTGCCTTCGCTTTACGGCGGCGTCCCAATCGGCCTGCTCTTCCTCGGTTTCCGGGACAAAGAGAGGCACGGGAGCGGGCTTTTCTTCGTCGTCCAGGGCCACGTAGACGCCGAAGGCCCGGTTGACCAGGGTCCTGGTTCC
>DGRV01000044.1:0-173 GCA_002391225.1 Christensenella sp. UBA4379 | reverse complement strand
GGAGGTCCGGCCCGTCCAGGTGACGCGGGCCTCCTGCACCACCATGTCGTTCAGGTGGGCGGCCGCGATAAAATCCAGATGGTCGATACAGGCGGTGGTCACCTCCGCGTGGGCGTAGCGGCGGGGGGCAACCGCCCCCACCACGTCGATCCAGGCCATCAGCTGACCGCCGA
>DGRV01000036.1 GCA_002391225.1 Christensenella sp. UBA4379 | reverse complement strand
CGGTCTGAGCCGCCTTGAACTTTTTGCCGTTGGGAACGCCGCCGCCGATGTCTTCGACGATTTCACGCAGGGTGGTGCCCATGGGGATCTCCACCAGGCCCGTGTGGTTGATCTTGCCGCCCAGGGCGAACACCTTGGTGCCCTTGGACTTTTCCGTACCCATGGCGCTGAACCAGGACGCGCCCTTCAGAATGATCTGCGGGATGTTCGCATAGGTTTCCACGTTGTTGAGCATCGTCGGCTGACCGAAGAGGCCCTTGACGGCCGGGAACGGAGGACGGGGACGGGGCTCGCCGCGGTGGCCTTCGATGGAGGTCATCAGAGCGGTTTCCTCGCCGCACACGAAGGCGCCGGCGCCCAGACGGATGTGCAGATCAAAATCAAAGCCGGTCTCGAAGATGTTCTTGCCCAGCAGGCCGTATTCCTTGGCCTGGCCGATGGCGACCTTCAGACGCTTGACGGCGATGGGATACTCGGCGCGGACGTAGATATACCCTTCGGTAGCGCCGATGGCGTAGCCGGCGATGGTCATCGCCTCGATGACGCTGTGCGGGTCGCCCTCCAGGATGGAGCGGTCCATGAAAGCGCCGGGGTCGCCTTCGTCGGCGTTGCAGGCGACGTACTTCTGCTTGTCAAGTTTGCCGTCGCCGTAGGCGAACTTCCACTTGAGGCCGGTGGGGAAGCCGCCGCCGCCGCGGCCGCGCAGACCGGAAGCCAGGACTTCTTCGATGACCTGCTCGCGGGTCATCTGAGTCAGGGCCTTTTCCAGGGCGCGGTAGCCGTCAAACGCGATGTATTCATCGATGTTTTCCGGGTCGATCACGCCGCAGTTGCGCAGGGCGATACGGGTCTGGTGCTTGTAGAAGCTGATATCTTCCAGAGATTTGTTGGCGTTCTGCTCGTGCGTGGCGTGGTCGGTATAGACCAGGTGCTCGACCTTGCGGCCCTTGAGCAGGTGCTCCGTCACGATCTCGTCAACGTTCTCTTCCTTGATGCGGCTGTAGAAGGTGCCGTCCGGATATACGATGACGACCGGGCCGGCTTCGCACAGACCAAAGCAGCCCGTGCGGATGACCTTGACTTCTTTTTCAAGGCCGTTTTCCTTGATCTTCTCGTTAAAGCGGTCGATCAGTTTGGCAGAGCCGGAAGAAGAACAGCCGGTGCCGCCGCAGACCAACACATGTGAGCGATAAATTTCCATCTCATCGTCTCCTTATTGAATGTTACGCTTCGGCAGCGCCAATGGTATATTCTTCCACAGGACGGTTGTTGACGATATGCTCCGCCACGATGCGCGGCACCATGTCCGGCTTGACGTGAACATAGGTGGTCTTGGTTCCGTCCGGGGTGATCACGTCCACCATGGGCTCCAGACGGCACATGCCGATGCACCCGGTCTGGGAGATGGTGACATGCTGCAGGTTGCGCTTGTCAATTTCATCCATAAAGGCCCGCATCACGGGACGGGCGCCGGCGGCGATACCGCAGGTCGCCATGCCGATCACGACACGGGTCAGCTCCGCCTTGTCTTCCCGGCGGAGGTTGATCTTTTCCAAGGTCGCTTTTCTGATCTGCTCCAATTCAGCCAGTGATTTCATATTCTATTCCTCCATGATCCCTTCAGCTTGCGCTTCAGGCTTCCTTGCGGTACTTGTCAATGATGGCGGGAATCTGGTCCGGCGTCAGGCGGCCGTACACTTCGTCATTGATGGTCATGACAGGGGCAAGACCGCAGGCGCCCAAGCAGCGGGTAGCCTGCAGGGTGAAGCGGCCGTCCGCGGTCGTCTGACCGACTTCCACGTTCAGCACCTCAGACAGCTTGTCCAGCACCTTCTGGCTGCCCTTGACGTAGCAGGCGGTGCCCAGGCAGACGCTGACCAGGTATTCGCCCTTGGGCTGAAGAGAAAACTGGGAATAAAAGGTAGCGACACCGTAAACGTCGCTCAGCGTGGTATGAAGAGCCTGTGCAATGTACTTCTGCACGTCGATGGGAACACAGCCAAAGATTTCCTGCGCTCCCTGAAGAACAGGCATCAGCGCACCGGGTTCCTGGATGTGTTCCTCTATGACACGGTCAAGCGCGTCATATTGCTCCTTTGTATTGGGCATGCGAAAAAGACCTCCTTTGATTTTTTCACAGTCTTTTGACCGTGCCGCCTTTCAGACATGCAAATCAGACGAAGCCGCCTCTTTTTTAGAAAAACGTCTGAACATAAACCGGCACATGCTGAATAATTATATCATCAACAAGACCAAAAAACAAGATAGAAAGCCTGGGATCAACGATTTTTAAGCCGAATTCTCCCCTGTTTTTAAGTCTCCTCCAGGAGCTCCTGGGCGTCATACCAGGTCAGCGCCCTGGCGACCTCATGGCCGAATTCCTTTTCGAGGGCCTGAAAGCAGGCGTTCATGCAGGGCTCCCGGCCGGGCATATCGTGGGTATCGGTGGAGACGTAATCCAATAGCTCCTCCCTGATCAGACGGCCCAGCCAGCGCTTGCGCAGAAAAGGCTGTTTGTCGGTAAAGGAATGGCAGTTCACCTGAAGGCGGACGCCGAAATCATGCTTGATTTCCCGGACGTGCTTGATATCGTTCATCGCTTCGTAGCGCTCGATGTGCGCAAAGACCGGGCGGTAGCCGGCGTTCCTGAGCTTCTGCGCGGCTTCCTGCAGGCGGAGGTATTTTTCATTCGGCAGGAACTCCACCAGGACAAATTCGCCATTTCCCAGCGTCAGCGCCTTTTTCTCCCGAAGATAACGGGGCGCGGCGTCCGTATAGAGGATCTCGTTCCCGGTATAAAGGGACAGATCCCACTGATTGGCCTTAACAAACGCTTTCGCCTCTTCAAAATGCAGCAGATAATCTTCCATCGGGAAGTGCCGCTGACCAGGGGTGATATGGGCCGTGGAAATGAGCCTGGTGATCCCGTCCTCGTGAAGGGCGGTCAGGAGCTTTTCCATGATCTCCTTAGTCTTGCAGCCGTCATCCACGCCGTAGACAAAATGGTTATGCATATCCGCATACATGCTGATCCTGCGCTCCTTTAAACTCAGGTAAAGCCGCCGGACGGCGCCGAGGGCCCGCCTCCGTATTTGAGGTTGTCCATAATCCGGCGGATGGCAGAGGACGTCTGGGCGATCTTCCGCCGCGTTTCCTGAATACGGCTCTGCACCAGGAAATCAGCGACAAACCCGTCAAAGAAATAATCGGCGAAGGAGAGAAAATCGCTCCGGTCCAGCAGAGCGTCGTCCAGCGAATCTACGTCCGACAGCTCGCTGCGGAAGATTCTTAAGTTCTCCCGGGCCTCTTCCAGATAGGCAGAGGCCTCCTTCATGCGGGAGCGCTTGATAAACGTGGTCAGCATCCCCCCGCCGAGCAGATCCACAATCCCCCAGTTCTTCGCGCTGGACAGGGACTTTTCAGCGGCGGCGAGGCTGGACAGCGCTCTTTCCCCGGCTGTGATCGCCTCGGCGATTTCCTTTTGCCGGTCATACATAGGCAGAAACCTCCATGCATGATTTTTGATAACAGGTATGGAAACAGCTTACAGCAATTCGATGATCTGGGGAAGAACCGCTTTCATATGATCGTCGACCAGACCAAAGTCCATTTCTTTGTAGCTCCACGCGGCCCGGGCGATGCCGTATTCCTCAAAGGCTTCGTGAATGGCGCGGTACCATTGGACCGTATCCTCGGGGTCCGCCAGGTTGATCGCCCCGTATTCGCCGCAGTACAGACGGACGTTTCTCTCCTCAGCGATCTTGACAGCCTTGGCCATCCTGTGTTTAAAATAGGAGGCGTCCAGGGGAGCGTCCATCCGGAGCCCTTCATACTCGTCCGGCCTTTGAGGCCAGGGAGAATGTTTTCCAATCTCCTGCATGACGGAAAGCGGCTGACGGATGGAGAAGCGGAAAGCCGGATCCATCCCGGCCACCCAGTAAGCGCCCTGATGCGTAAAGAGGCCCGGGTCATAGCAGTGGAAGTTGTAGATGATGTTTTCATCCTGCGGCAGGACCAGGTCGTGCAGGGCGTCAATGCTGTTGTTCCAGTAGCCGCCGACCAGGATGGGGATGGTTGGAGCGATCGCCCGGATCCGCCTGATGCAGGTATCGGCGATGCGGTTCCAGATCGGGGAAACCGAAGCGTCCGTCACTTCGTTGAGCAGCTCAAAGGCAAGCATGTCGCAGTTTTCTCCAAAGCGGCGGGCAAACTGTTCCCACAGCCGGTAAAAGCGTTCCTGATAGGCTTCTTCAGAAAAGAATCCGGTCTGTTTTTCCCCGACATCGAAGGAATAGCCGTAAGTTTTATGCAGATCGAGGACCATGTTCAGGCCGTAGGTCCTGCACCAGCCGATGGCCTTTTCGATATAGGCAAACCCTTCTTCCAGGTAGTTTCCCTGTTCATCCTCCACCAGGTTGTAGTCCACCGGAACCCGAACATGGTCTGTTTTCCAGGAGGCAATGGTCTTGATGTCCTCTTCCTGAATAAAATGGTCGAAGCGGTCCTTGCTGTAATCGCACTGGCTCAGCCAGCCGCCAAGGTTCACGCCGTGCTGATATCCTTTCCAGCTTTCCATTCCTTATGCCCTCCTGCCGATTATCGGCGGTAACCGTCCGGATTGTTCTTCTGCCAGTTCCAGGCGTCCCGGCACATGTCTTCCAGGGACCGCTTGGCGCTCCAGCCCAGCATCTCTTTTGCTTTGGAAGGATCCGCGTAGCAGGTCGCAATGTCCCCCGGACGACGCGGAGCGATCCGGTAAGGCACCTTTATCTGATTGACTTTTTCAAAGGTATGCACCAGGTCCAGCACGCTGTACCCGGTCCCGGTACCCAGGTTGAAGACCTCCACCCCAGCATGCTTTTCTGCATAGGACAGGGCAGCCAGATGACCTTCCGCCAGGTCCATGACGTGGATAAAATCACGCACCCCAGTTCCGTCCTTCGTGGGATAGTCGTTTCCGAAAACGGCGAGTTCCTTTAATCTCCCCCGGGCGACCTGGCAGATGAAGGGCATCAGGTTATTGGGAATCCCGGAGGGGTCTTCGCCGATCTGACCGCTTTCATGGGCGCCGACGGGGTTAAAATAGCGGAGAAGCACGATATGGAACCGGGGGTCCGCCTTCCCGGTGTCCCGGAGGATCTGCTCGCTCATGAACTTGGTCCAGCCGTAAGGATTGGTGCAGCCCAGCGGGAAGGTCTCTTTGAGCGGCATTTCCTGAATGGTCCCGTACACCGTGGCGGAGGAAGAAAAGACGATGTCAAAGCACCCATGCTCCTGCATGACTTCCAGCAGCGTCAGCGTCGCGTCCAGGTTGTTCCGGTAATACATAAGCGGCTTGGCCACGGACTCGCCCACCGCCTTAAGGCCGGCGAAATGAACGACCTGATCGATCTTGTACTGGGAAAATACCTTTTCCAGGTCTTCCCGATTGGCGCAGTCCCCCACGACCAGCGGCGCTTTTTTCCCGGTGAGCTGCTCTACCCGGGTCAGGGCCTCGGGGCTCGCGTTGCTGAGGTTGTCCAGCACGACGACTTCTTTGCCGCTGTTTAAAATGCTCAGGGCTGTATGCGAACCGATATAGCCGGCTCCGCCCGTCAGAAGAACTGTCATACGCTTCCTCCTTGATCCGAAAGGATTTTTATTTCTTCCATATCATAGACGAAATTTTCATTTTCGTCAATCAAACGGGAACAAAATCGCGCTGGATTACGTCTTATTCTGATGAAAGGAGGTGCGATCCTTGCAAAAGGGAAACGAAGCGAACGAATTTATCGAAATGGCAGCTCCATTTGAAAAAAATATATACCTGACCTGCTACAGCTTTCTGGGAAGCCGCCAGGACGCGGAAGACGCCCTGCAGGAAACGATGCTCCGGGCGTTCCGGTCCTTCAGCCGGTTTCGGAGGGAAGCCCAGATTCAGACCTGGCTTAGAAAAATCGCCGTCCACGTCTGCATCGACATGACCAGGAAACGAAAGAACATCCTTTCGATCGAGGACATCCAGGAGGACGGCGAAGAACTCAAAGACAGCTCCCCGGGCCCTTATGACAGCCTGGAGCGCACGGAGCGGATGCGGATCCTGAGCGAAGCCCTGGACGAGATGAGGCCGGAGGCCCGGACACTGATCATACTCCGGGATGTTCAGGGACTGCCCTACGAGGAAATTGCCGATATTCTCAGCCAGCCGGTCGGCACGGTGAAAAGCGGTCTGAACCGCGCCAGGAGCGCCCTGCAAAAGAGACTGAACCAGCATGCCGACCTCTTTGCGCGGAGCACCGTCAGTACGGAAGAAAGGAGGAAGCCCCGCAGTGAATTGCGATGAATTTGAAGAAAGGCTGCATCAGGACAGCCTGAGCGAAAAAGAGCTCGAAGAGATGGATAAACATACCGTAGTCTGTTCTTCTTGTCTCTTGAAAAGTGATCTGAAATCCCTGATGCCGCACGAAGATATCCCGGAATCCGCCGCCAGCGCCTGGCGGCAGGCGGTGCTCAAGGAAGCGGGTTCTAAAAAGGTACGGAAATACCCGGCCTGGGCAAGGGTTGCCAGCATCGCCGCCTCCCTGGTCATCCTGACCGCCGGCGCGTTGCGCGTTGGACGTCTGAACCTGAGTACGCCCGCAGCGGAGCAGGCGCCATCCGCTCCGGCGAACGACGATGGGACGGTCGCTTCAATCGTCGCTAAAAAGCTGAATGGCGCCGCCCAAAGAAACAACGGTACGGCAGGCGCGGTTTACGAGGAAGATGCCTTGGAGGAAGCGGCAGAGGCGCCCATGATGGCCGCGAGCTATGATATGGGCGCGGCGAATGCGCCGGCGGAAGAAGTGGAAATGGAATTCGATGATGCGGAGGAACTCGTCACCGTCAGCGATGCGGCTACAGCGGCTGAAGAACCCTCGGAGCACATCGTCCGGAATGCTTATATTGAGATCGTGACGTCAGATTTTGACCACGACCTGCTTTTGACGCAAACCGCCGTTACCGACCAGGGCGGACAGCTTTCCTCCTCCAATACGAGCCAGAACCGTTCCGGGACAAGAAACGCTTATCTGACCGCCCGGATTCCGGCGGAGCATCTGGACCGATTTTTAGAGACGCTTGAAACCGCTACCGGCCGCATCACGCAGAAAGACGTCAGCGCTGAAAATATGACCGAACAGTACAAGGATCTCCGCGGCCGGCTGGACAACGCGACCGTTCAGCGGGACAGGCTGCGCGAGCTCCTCGATCAGGCGGAGAACGTCAGCGACCTGATGCAGATCGAGCGCAACCTTACGGAGGCCCAGTCCACCGTGGAAGCCCTGACTGGACAGATCAACCATCTGGACCAGAGCGTTTCCTTTAGTACAGTTTCCATCAGCCTGAACGAGGAAACGCCCGCTCAGTCCGTCCGGCAGACGGACGGCGGCTTTCTGAACCGACTGAAAAACGGGATGAGCCTGTCCCTCCGGGCCTTCGGAGAGTTTCTTCAAAACCTCTGCCTGTTCCTGGTCATGGCCCTTCCCTGGGCGGCTGTCCCGGCCGTCATCTTATTCATGATTCATTTGATTCTGAAAACCAGAAAGGAGAAAAACCCATGAAGACCATGCTCAAATGCGCTACGATTACCCTGGCCCTGCTGCTCGCCGCCCTCCCCGCCTGCGCGGAAAAGCCCAGCATCAGCGTGACCGGCTCCGCCACCATCTATCTGGAGGCGGACCTGGCGGAGCTCAACATCGGCGTGCGGATCAAAAGCGAGGACCTGGGGGCCGCCCAGACGGAAAGCGCGGAGAAGATCGCCTCGATCAAAGCGGCCCTGGAAGCCGCGAATGTCCAGGCGAAGGACATCGCCACCGCCGAATTCAGCATTTACAGCTACACAGATATGGACAGGAACGGCGCTGAAAAGCAGGTTTATCAGGTCAACCACATGCTGAACATCACGGTCCGGGACATCGCTTCCGTCGGGAAGCTGATCGACCTGACGGTGCAGGCCGGGGCGAACGCCGTGAACAGCATTTCCTTTACCTCCAGCAAGGCACAGGAAGCGTACAAGCAGGCCATGCAGCAGGCCGTACAGGACGGCAGGGAAAAAGCGCAGGTTCTCTGTGAAGCGGCCGGCGTTTCCCTGGGAGACATCCAAAACATCAGCTTCTCCAGCAACGAATACGGTGCGGTGATGAACTCCCGTTCCTTCAAGATGGCCAGCGGCGTCACGGAAGACGCGGCGGCCAGCACGGAAATCCAGTCCGGGTCCGTATCCGTCAGCGCCTCCGTCACACTGGTTTTTGAAATGGACGATTAAGTACCCCAAAGCGATCGGCCAGGAAACACCTCTCGAATGGACGTTTCCCGGCCGATTTCCTCTGTTAAAAACACGGTTTTCATTTGCTTCCGTGGCGCTTTTGCATTATAATAGGAAGGCGGCTTGTTGGAACCTGCCGCAGACCAATTCAAGTCAAGGAGAGAGTATGGCGGGAATTCTTTTCTTTTTTATCTATCTGACCGCAGGGTGGTGGATCGTCCGCTGCCTGCTGCCGGGGAAAGCCTTCTCCGTCCGGCTGTGGCTTTCCGCCGCCGCCGCTGTGATGCTGATGATGTGGCTTCCGGCGCTGACGGCTTTTTTCGTCCGTTTCAGCGTCCAGGGCCATCTCCTCTCTCTGGTTTTGTTGGCGCTGATCTGCTTTGCGGCCTTGGCTTTCAGAAGCAGGGAGCCTTTAAAAAAGCCGGATGAGGCCGACCGGAAGACGGGGAAATATCTCCTCTGCCTGGCCCTGCCCATGACCCTGCTTTCCATGTACCTGATCTGGACGCACGACCTTCGGCCCGCTTCCGACGGCAGCCTGTATACAGGCCAATCCACCTACGGGGATCTGAGCCTGCACCTTTCCATCATCACCTCACTGCGGAACGCCTCCTTCCCCGCTGATTACGCCATCTTCCCGGGCGAGCTATTGGCCTACCCCTTTCTGACGGACAGCTTTTCCACCTCCTTCATGCTGGGCGGGCTGAGCCTCCGGAGGGCCCTGCTGGTTTCCTCCTTCATCATGCTGGCCCTGGTATTCAGCGGGTATGTGTTCGTCTGTCTCCGCATCGCAGAAAAAAAGCACGCGGCGGCGCTGGCGTTCCTGTTCTTCTTTATCAACGGCGGCCTTGGGTTTGTCTATCTGTTGGACATGCGGGGAGTCAGCCTCTCCTATACGAACCAGTACGGAGAGGTGCAGAATCAGCTGCAGTCCCTGACGGGCCTCGCCGGCAGGCTGCGCAACGTCCTGGAAAGCTGGTATCAGACGCCGACCAACCATACGGAATTCGATACCTACAACCTCCGTTGGAGCAATGTCATTGCCGACATGCTGATCCCCCAGCGGACAACCATGGGCGGCTGGAGCATGCTGATGCCATGCCTGTGGCTGCTGTACGACCTGGCGGAAAACGTTCTGCCCGGAAAAGAAATGCCGAAAAAAGCTTCCGTCCGTGAAATCGTCCTGCTGGGAGCGCTGGCGGGCGGACTGCCGATGGTGCATACCCATTCTTTCCTGGCGCTGTTTTTTGTCTCCCTGGGCTTTCTGCTGTACGCGTGCGTCCGGTATATTAGGAACCGTTCCCCGAAAAGGCTTTTGTACTGGCTGCTGTACGGGGGGATCGTATGTGTCTTCGCCGTACCGCAGCTCATCACGTGGACGTTTCACCAGGCGTTTTCTTCTTCGGAATCCACCGGTTCCTTTTTGTCCCTGACCTTCAACTGGGTCAACAACCAGGGAAACGGGACCCTCAAGGACGGGTATTTCTGGTTCTACTTAAAGAACATTGGGCTTCCGTTCCTGCTGCTGCTATTGTCCCTGCTGGAAAAAAAGCCGAACCGCCGTTTTCTTGCGTGTGGGGCCTTCGTCATTTTCGTTTTCGCGGAATTCATCCGCTTTCAGCCCAATATCTACGACAACAATAAGCTCTTCTACGTCTGGTATATGCTGATGGCGATTCCTGCGGCTGATTATGCGCTGAACCTGTTTGACAGGCTGAAGGGCCTCCGGTCCAGATGGGCCTTGGCGGTCCTGTCCGTGTTCGTCTTCTTTGCCTCCGGCTCCCTGTCCATCGCGCGGGAATGCGTCAGCTCCTATCAGCTCTACGGGGCGGACGAGGCCGAGGCCGCCCGATACATCGAAGAAAATACCGAAGAACACAGCGTGTTTCTGACCTGGACGGAGCACCTGAACCCCGTCTCCTCCCTGGCCGGCAGGACCATCGTCTGCGGGCCGGACCTGTGGCTGTATTACCACGGATTTCAGACCGGGGAACGGCAGAACGAAATCGCCGCTTTCTACGCGGACCCTGAAAACCATCAGGAGGTCCTGTCCAAATATCACGTCTCGTACATCATGGTGGGCCCGTACGAACGATCCGGGCTGATCATCAATACGGATTCGCTGGAAGCCCTCTACCCCACCGTTTTTACCAGCGAAAACGAATCCATCCGGATTTATCAGGTTCATCCATCACAGGAGGTTACATCCGTTTATGAATAAAACCCGTTTGACTGCCGCTCTGCTGATCGTCCTGCTGATCCTTTCCTCCGTCCTGCCCGCTGGTGCGGCCGCGCCCGTGGGCTTCCAGGACGGCGATTACAGCGCGGAGGTGACGTTTTATCTGCCCTCCGTCAACGACGGGGAGCTGTTCACCGTGACCGACAGGCTCTTCCTCTCCTCCGTTTTTTCCCCGGAGGAATCCGCTCTGCGCCACCTGCTGGAATACCCGGCGGACGATCAGCACCGTTCCATTCCAGGAGACGGTGCTGTGCAGCTGGCTGACGGACAGAGCTATATCAATTCCCGCGGAACGGCGGTGATCAATTTTAACGGAGCCTACGCCCAGCTGGACGCCGCCAGCCGCTACCTCCTGGCCCAGTGCGTGACCAACACCCTCTGCGCGCTGGGAAGGGTCAGCGCCGTCGTCATCCTCTGCGAAGGCAGGCAGATCAGCCTGAGCGACCAGGAGGAAATTCCCACCGGCGCGTTCCGCCAGAGCAAGGGCGAAGACCTGCCGCTGGTACAGGCCCAGCTGATGGCCCGGAGAAGCGAGGAAACCGCCCTCCGTTACAGCGCGGACACGGCGCTTTACTATCCGGCCTACGCGGGACACGGGATCATCTGCGAGACCAGGTCCGTCAGCTTTCCCGAGCCCGACGAAGTGCAGCTGGTCCGCACCCTGCTGGACGCCCTGAGCGCCCCTTCGGAAGGGCTCAAGGACGTCCCGCCCATGCCGATGCTGACGGACTTTCTGACCCAGGATCCCGAGCTCGTTCCCCTGGACGACGATACCAGAGCGGTGGAGCTTCATTTTTCCAGCGTGTTTAACCAGGAAATCAATTCCCTGGGCATTCTCCGCTCTGTCCTTTTGGCCGGCATCGCCACCACGCTGATCTCCTTTATTCCCGATGCCTCGGCGGTGATCTGCTATATCGGGACGGAGAGAATCGGCGGCCTGGTGCCCGTCGGCCTGTATGAGCACACGAACGAAAGCATCCTGTTTGAAGACGGCCTGCTTCAATGGGAGGATTTTACCTATTTCCAGCTGACGGACTGCAGGCTCTATTACCCGGACGACCATAACGACCTGGTGGAATCCGTCCGGCTGCTGCCTGCCCACTGGGCAGATTCTCCGGAAAAAATGATCAACGCCCTGATTGCCGGCCCTTCCTATTATGACTCCACCAGCGACCTGCACAGCGCCTTCCCGGAGGGCTTTTCCTCCGCGGACATCCTGAGCATCGGCATCAAAAACGATACCTGCCTGCTGAACCTCTCCGGGGACGTGGCCAAAAAATGCAGCGCCTTTAATGAAAAAGAGGAAAGAAACCTGATCTATTCCCTGGTGAACGTGCTGACAGACCTCCCCTGGTGCAAGCGGGTAGAGATCTATCTGAACGGGGAACAGCCGGAAACTTTCCTGCACAAAATTTATCTGCCGGGCAGCTTTATGCGCTATACCGATTATCTGAGCGCTTCCTGACAGAGGGCTTCATTCTTCGATCCAGGTGACGAGGTGCTTGTACTGCCTGGTCTTGCCGGGCGGCAGAATCTCGATCCCGCTTTTGCGGGACAGGAGGGATTCCGCTCCATCCCGGTCCGGCAAGGTGGTCCAGGGCTCGATGGAGATAAACTGGGCGCGCTGCCTGCGCCAGATCCGCAGATATTCAAAGCCGCTGAAATCCACCCTCACCCGGCGGCCGGTCTTGACGCTGACCAACGTCGCCGCCATCCCTTTTAAGGAAGACAAAAACAGGCAACCGCTGCCAAAGTGGCTTCCGCCCAAGGCCAGCTGGGTGATGCCCCTTCCTACGTCCGCTGTTTCGTCGCTCAGATAGGGGCCCGTCATCTGATGGACTACCGGAGATTCGGGAGCATCGAACACCAGGCGCTGATATTCCGTCCCTTCCGGGCAGGCGATGGCGAACTGCCGGCCCAGTCCATAATAGGCGGGCGTAAAACCCTTGTTGACCAGGTTATACTCCATGGCCAGCTGCCGGTTTTTCAGCGTATAGGCCACCAGCAGGTCCAGCGCAAAGGGATATTTCTCTTCGGGCATGGACAAACGCAGAATCGCCTGGTGGTCGTTCTGATCCAGGACGGAAAAGAGGCTGTCCTTGACGAAGCCGCCCTGGGGCATCGGGTATTTTTTCCCGCCGCACAGATAATAGCCTTTTTCCAGCGTCCCGGGAAACGGGAACAGCAGGGGCGAAACATGGCCCCACAGAGAAGGCGTTCCTTCCCACAAAAGCTCTTTTCCGCTGGAAGCGGTCATACGCGTGACTTCCGCGCCCAAGGGAGAAACGCTCACCTGCAGAGAATCGTTTTTCAGCAACAGTTCATCCATTGAAATGATCCATTCTTATCCATTGATAATGTTTTATGGTTGATTGAAATCACACAGCCGCCCCGGCAGCGGGCGCATCAAAGGAGGCATTGATCAGAATGAAAAGAGTTTCCCGCCTTAAGATCATCGCGCTTTGCCTAGTTTGCGCATTATGCTTCAGCCTTCCGGCGGGAGCCGATGAAACCTTTTCAAAATACTCGACCGTCTTTTACGACGCCTTTGATACCGTCATCCAGCTTATCGGCTACGCTTCCTCTCAGGAAATGTTTGATCAGGCGGCACAGCTGTCCAAGGAGATGCTGACCCATTATCATCAGCTGTTCAACCAGTATGATGAATACCCGGGCGTCGTAAACGTCCGAACGCTGAACCAGAAGGCCAAGGACGGGCCGGTGCAGGTCAGCCAGGATCTGTTCGACCTGCTGGCCCTGTGCCAGCAACTCCAGCAGGAATACAGCAGCGATTACGTCAACATTTCCATGGGCAGCGTCCTGTCCCTGTGGCACGACGCCCGGGAAGAAGGATTGGCAGACCCGGCAAACGCAAAGCTGCCGGATATGGAACTGCTCAAAGCCGCGTCCGACCATACCGACATTCAGTCCCTGGTGCTGGATCCGGAGGCCCTGACGGTCTATTACGCCGATCCCCTGCTGCAGCTGGACCTGGGCGCCATCGCCAAGGGATACGCGGCGGAAAAGGTCCGAAAGGCTCTGCTGGAGACGCCCATGAAATCCTTTATCCTGAACGCCGGCGGCAACGTCTGCCTGGGCGAGCCGCCCATGGACGGGCGGGCCAGCTGGAGCGTCGGCATTCAGAACCCGGACAACCTGAACGGCTACACCGACATTCTCTATCTCAAAAACATGAACGTGGTGACCTCCGGGGATTATCAGCGGTATTATCTCGTGAACGGGAACAGGTATTCCCATCTCATTTCCCCGCAGACCCTGATGCCGACCGATCAGTTCCGCAGCGTCACAGTGATCGGGCCAGACGGAGGGATGTGCGACTTCCTCTCCACCTGGCTGTTTATCGCCCCTTACGAGGAAGGCCGAAAGCTGATCGACGGCCTTTCCGATATCGAAGCTTACTGGATTTTGAGCGACGGCACCGTGCAAATGACGGAAGGCATGAAGCCCTACGCCAGAAGCACGAGAAACGCACAGTGACCATCTGCTTATAAGGAAGGCGCCGGATTGTCCGGCGCTTATTTAAATACTGATTTTCATCTACTCCATGTACATCTGTGGGCGTCTTTTGCGCCATCTCTGTGTTAGACGTCCTCACCGGGCTACGCCCACCGTACGCAATGGCGTTCTAAGTCGCTGTCGCGGCTGATAACACCTTGCTTACGGGGACTTCTCCCGCCTTCATCGCCCACTGGGCGCGGCGGGATCCGTCCCTTCGGGTACGCTTTCGGACGTCTTCCTTGATCTAACACAAAATCCATCCCACATCTGCACATGTTTTAGGTGAAAATCAGTATTAGTTTTTGAGGCTGTTTAACGGTGCAGGGATCCTGCCGCCGCGCGCAATGAAGGATTCGCAGGAAACCCGGCTGACCGGCATAACCGGCGCATGGCCCAGCAGGCCGCCGAAATTGACCGTATCGCCGGCCTGTTTTCCAATCGCCGGGATCACACGCACGGCGGTCGTCTTCTGGTTGATGATGCCGATGGCCGCTTCGTCCGCGATGATGCCGGAGATGGTCACCGCGTCCGTATCGCCGGGAATGGCGATCATGTCCAGGCCGACGGAACAGACGGCGGTCATTGCCTCCAGCTTTTCCAGAGACAGCTTGCCGGACGCCGCCGCTTTGATCATGCCAGCGTCCTCGCTGACCGGGATAAAGGCGCCGCTCAAGCCGCCCACGTGGTTGGAGGCCATGACGCCGCCCTTTTTGACCGCGTCGTTGAGCAGCGCAAGCGCCGCCGTCGTGCCCGGGCCGCCGACGCTCTCCAGCCCCATCTCCTCCAGGATCTGAGCGACGGAGTCCCCCCTTGCGGGCGTCGGGGCCAGGGAAAGGTCCACGATGCCAAAGGGAATATTCAGGCGGGAAGAGGCCTCCCGCGCCACCAGTTGGCCGACGCGGGTGATTTTAAAGGCGGTCCGCTTGATGGTTTCCGCCACAACGTCGAAGGGTTCTCCCTTGATCTGTTCCAGGGCGTTCTTGACCACGCCTGGGCCGGAAACCCCCACGTTAATCACCGTCTCCGGTTCCCCGGGGCCGACGAAGGCACCCGCCATGAAGGGATTGTCCTCCACAGCGTTGGCGAAGACGACCAGCTTGGCGCAGCCGAGAGAATCGCGGTCCCGCGTCAGCTCCGCGGTTCTGCGGATGATGTGGCCCATCTCCCGGACCGCGTTCATATTGATCCCGGCCCGGGTGGAGGCGATGTTCACGCTGGAGCAGATCAGGTCCGTCTCGCTCATCACCTGAGGAATGGACTGGATCAGGCGCTCGTCACTGTCGGTGGCTCCCTTCTGCATCAGGGCCGTGTACCCGCCCAGGAAATTGACGCCGACCTGCTTGGCAGCCCGGTCCAGCGCAAAGGCGATCGGCACCGGGTCCCCCTGGGCGATCATGGAAACGGGCGTCACGGCGATCCGCTTGTTGACAATGGGAATGCCGAATTCCTTTTCGATGTCTTCCCCGGTCCGGACCAAATGCTCCGCCGTTTTGGTGATTTTGTCGTATACGCGTTCAGCGGTCCGCTTCACGTCCTCCGACGCGCAGGGAAGGAGGTTGATCCCCAGGGTGATGGTTCTGATGTCAAAATGCTCCTCCCGGATCATCTGCATCGTCTGTAAGATATCCTGTGTGTTGATCATATGGTCTCCTCAAATCCTGTGCATCGCGTCAAAAATGTCCATCCGCTGAAGATGGATCTCCATGTGCAGCATGTCCCCGATGGGCTGCAGCGCCTCCGCGACGCCGGAAAAATCCCGGTCCGCGCCCTCCAGGTCGACCACCATCATCATCGTGAAGCAGCCGCTCAGGATGGTCTGTGAAATGTCCAGAATATTGATGTTCATTTCATACAGCTTGGTCGCCACGCGGGCGATGATGCCGGTGGTGTCCGCCCCGGAAACGGAAATCAAGGCTTTTTTCATATCTGTGTTTCCTCCGCTTTAATCCTTATCCTGACCGGAGGGGCAGAGCTTCAGCGCGTCCGCCCCGCTCACTTCCAGTATTTCGTGGTGCGTGCTTCTCAGGTTTCTCCGGACCTGGCCGTCCTCATATTCCGCCTCCCCGAGCTGATTGTCGTACGGGTCGTAGCGCAGGTATTTGGGGACCGGAACGAAATCATGCTGATATTCGGAGTTGGCGGGCATCCGGTACGGGTCCAGATTCCCAAAATAGAAATTCCACCGTTCCGTTTTGCCCTTGCGCCAGGCGCTCCCGCCGAAGGAGCAGTCGCAGAACAGCCAGCCGTAGGGGGCAATATAGAACTGCGCCCAGTCATGGCAGCCGACGTCTCCCGGCTCTGTATACAGGCCGCTTTGCCATCTGGCGGGAATCCCAGCGATCCTACACAGGGTGATGAAGAGGAGGGCCTGCACCCCGCAGTCTCCCTTTCCTCCGGCCGCGGCGAACTCCGTGATCATCGGCATCGTGATGTAGGCGCGCATGAACGAATAGCGGATGTGCTGGGTGATGTACTCGTAAATCTTTTTTGCTTTGAGCAAAGGATTGGTTTCCGCCCCGACGATCTGCGCTGTGAGGGCTTTGAGGTAGGAGGTAAAGCGGATGTGCGGCAGGCTTTCCCCGGTGTCAAAGGTGGGCTGCCAGGCGCTGACCTGATCCGCCCGGGGCTCCATATACCGGGAAACAATGTCAAAGCTGTATTCCACGGAAAACACATCCTTTCCCGGAACGCCGCTCATGCAGATGGTGCGCTGGCCCCAGTCGGCGGGGCTCAGCTCACAGGCGGGCGCCGTACAGGAGAGGACCTTCACGTTCTTTACCTGGGCGTATTCGTTCGGCAGCGGCAGCCAGACGCGGACAGGCTTTCCTTCATGCTGCTCGTCCGGACGGACCGTCATGGTGGAGCGCATGTGATAATGGAGGGTCAATTTCCCTTTTTCCTTGAGTTCCCGGATCGTTTCGTCCAACAGATTCGGACCCTTAGAAGGGGCGGGCAGGGTGCCCTTTTTGACGGCCCGTTCAGCCAGGTCCGTCCTGGTTTTCATGAGGTTGGACAAAAAACAATCCTGGAAATGAAGAACGCCTTTGATATAGATCCAGTCGATCTGACCGGACAGGAAAAGCTCCTGCCATTCTTCATCCGAAACAGGGCCGATCTTTTCTTCCAGCAGTTCCCGGGCCTCCGCTTCGGTATAGGGGTATTCCTTGGGCACCTGGGCGCTGATGATTTTTTCCAGCTCAAGACGTTTGCGCAGCGCCTCCGGCAGGCAGGGATCCGCGCATTTTTTGTCGATCAGGCGCATGACCAGGGCGTAATCTCCCCCACCTTTTGCCTTCAGGATGTCTTCGGGCAGCGGTACGCTCAGCGTATACAGATCCTCGAACATAGCGGTCCTCCTTTTTATACCTGAATGGTTTTCCATTTTCCTTTCTTAAAGCGGATCAGCAGCAGGACGGAACGGACGAACAGGTCGGCGACCATGGCCCAGAAGATGGCCAGCGCGCCGAAGCCGAACACAAAGCCGAACAGCCAGGCGCCGAAGATCCGCACGCACCACATGCTGACCAGGCCGATGTAGAAGGGGGCGGCGGTGTCTCCGGCCCCGCGGAGGGCCCCGCCCGTGACGATCATCACGGCGTTGCAGGGCTGTTCAAAGGCGCAGATGGCGATAAAAGCGCCCGCCATCATCACCACCTGGGCGTCGGAAGACATCAGTCCCGCCAGCGGATAGGACAAAAGCCACATCAGCATCCCGATCACGACCAGAAGCGCCAGCGACATCCGGATGCATTTTGCGCCGAGCCTCTCCGCGGCATCCGGGTCCTTTCGGCCGAGGTACTGGCCCACCAGCGTCGTCGCCGCGGCGGAAAAACCGTAGGCCGGCATGTAGCCGAAGCCCTCCACGTCGATGGCGATGATGTAGGCCGCTACTTCCACCGTGCCGATCCCGCTGATCATTCGGGCGAACAGCACCTGGCCCAGGTTGATCGCGACCCTTTCCAGGGCCGCCGGGACACTGACATGGATCACCCGCTGGATCACGCTTACGTCAAAGGGTTCGCGGAAGTTGGGCCTTAAGCGAAGCACGCTTTTGCGGGAGCCCAAGTGAACCAGCAGATAGATGGCCGAAATCCCCATGGCGATCGCGCTGGCGGCGGCGGCCCCCCTTACGCCCAGGTTGGCCCCCCAGATGTTTATGGAAAGGCCGAAAAAGCTCACCGTTCTGGTAGGATAAATCAGCAGGAAATTCCCGGCCACGTTCAGCAGGTTGGACATCAGCCCGCAGATCATCGGGGTTCTGGTATCCCCCGCCCCGCGCAGCAGGGACGACATCGCGATGGCCGTATAATGGAACAGATAGCACGTGGAGACGATCCGAAGATAAGCCCTGGCTTCCGGCAGAACCTCCGGCCGGGCCTGCATCATCATGGGGATCCAGGGCGCGCCGACCAGGAACATGAAGGCCGAAAAGACGATGGAAATCAGAATGACGATCCGGTACACCTGACGGCCGATGTGCTGGGCCGCCTCCTGGTCGCCCGCGCCGACAGCCCGGGCCACCAGCGCCGTGCCGCCGATGCCGACGGACTGCACCAGGCCGTTCATCAGCCAGGACGGGGAGGCGCAGACGCCCACTGCCGCCGTGGCGACGGCCCCCAGGGAGCCCACCATCGTGGTGTCCACCAGGGTGACCAGGGTTGCGGTGATGTTCTCCACAATATTCGGCCAGGCCAGGGCCATGATCACAGAGCGGTCGCTCTGCGTGGATGGATGATTCAAAGCGTTCAGGTCCCTTCTTTCCGGATGCAGGGCAGTACCTGGGTTACGTCGTCGCCCAGCACAGCGATCACCATGGGCTTGCCGCGGTCGTTCATGGCCAGGACCGGGAATACGGCGCTGGACAGGGTGGTCACGCGGCTGCCCTGGCAGATATCCAGATCCGTTTCTTCATGGACGACGGCCGCGCCAGCCAGTTTGCTGCCGGTAGAGCCGTTTTTAAAGAAGGGCATGCACACGGTCCCCGCTCCGCCGCGGGACCTCGGGTCAAACATGACGCCGGGCACCGCTTTTCCGTAGCCCAGCTCGGACAGCAACAGAACCTCGTCCCGGTTCTGCAAGCTGCCAGAGAGGATGACCTGGTTGTCCTGCTCGGCCCGGATGCCCTTGACCCCGGCTCCGGTGCGGCCGATGGGCTCCACCTCCGCAATGGGGAAGCGGAGAGACCGCCCGCCCTGGGTAATCAGCAGCAGGTGTTCGTCCCCCTGCATCCAAAGAACATTCTGCACCTTGTCGTCGTCCTTTAAGCGGATGGCGGCAAAGCGCGTCCGGCGGATCTGGTATTCCTCCGCCAGCGTCCGCTTGACCATGCCGTACCGGGTGACAAATACGAAAGAGCCAGGGAGCTTTTCATCCTTTCTGCACGGGAAAAGACCGATGGCCTTTTCCCCCCTTTCCAGCCCCTCCAGCACGCCGTTCAGGGACACGCCCCGGTCCTTGGGCCGGTTGTCCTGGAGCGCTTTCAGTGGCAGCTGGAAGCAGTTTCCAAAGTCCGTCATCACCAATAGCAGGGAGAGGGTATCCGCCGGACATACGACAGCCGCCTTTTCCGGGCCTTCCGCAAGGTCCACCTTGTCCCAGGTGCGCAGGTCATATTTCCGGATCATGCCGGCCCGGGTCATGACCACCATCCTGGGCTCGGCGATTTCCTCTTCCTTTTCTTCCGGCAGCTCCAGCTTTTCCTCTTCCCGGAGGATTGTGGTCCGCCGATCGTCCCCATATTTCTGAGCGATCTCCATCATTTCCTTCCGGATGACTTCCAGCAGCTTTTTTTCGCTTTTCAGGATGCCCTCTAAGGTCTTGATGGTTTTCAGGATCTCTTCGTATTCCTTGCGCAGCGCCAGGATTTCAAGCCCGGTCAGCCGCTGGAGGCGAAGGTCCAGGATCGCCTGCGCCTGGACGTCCGTAAAACCGAACCGCTCCATCAGGCGCTGCTTGGCCTCCTTGCCGGACTTGCTGGCCCGGATCAGGGCGATCACCTCGTCCAGGTTGTCCACCGCGACGATCAGGCCCTCCAGGATATGGGCGCGGGCGCGGGCCTGTTCCAGCTCGTAGCGGGTGCGCCGCGTCACCACCTTTTTCTGGTGGTCGATGTAATACAGGAGGGCCTGCCGGATGCTCATCAGCTCCGGCTTCCCGTTCGCGATGGCGAAGAGATTGACGCCGAAGGTGATCTGCAAATCGCTGTATTTGTAGAGCAGGGCCAGGACCCGTTCGGGGTCGGCGTCCTTTTTGAGCTCAATGACGGCGCGAAGACCCGTCCGGTCCGACTCGTCGCGGATATCATAGATGCAGCTGAGCTGGGCTTTCTTTTCCTCGCTCAGTTTCAGGATCTTTTCCAGCATCTGGGCTTTGGAAATGCCGTAGGGCACCTCGGTAATCACCAGCAGCGTCCGTCCGGCGCTCCCTTTTTCGATGCTGACCCGGGCGCGGAGGGTCAGCTTCCCCTTGCCGGTTTCATAGGCGGTCTTTAATTCAGGCGTATCCAGCAAGACCCCGCCCGTCGGGAAGTCCGGGGCGGGCATCACCCGCATCAGCTCATCCGTCGTGGCCTGCGGGTTTTCCATCAGCAGGCAAGCGGCGTTCACCGTTTCACGCAGGTTGTGGGGCGGAATGTTGGTGGCGATGCCGACGGCGATCCCGGAAGCGCCGTTGACCAGCAAATTGGGAAACCTGGCGGGCAGAAGCTCCGGCTCTTTCAGGGTATCGTCAAAGTTCAGCTGGAAGGATACGGTGTCCTTTTCAATGTCCCGCAGCATTTCCAGGGCTAGCGGGGCCATGCGGGCTTCGGTGTAACGCATGGCGGCGGCGCTGTCCCCGTCGATGGAGCCGAAATTGCCGTGGCCGTCCACCAGCACCCCGCGCAGGGAATAGGGCTGGGCCATACGGACCAAGGCGTCATATACGGAGCTGTCCCCATGGGGGTGGTATTTGCCCAGGCAGTCGCCGACGATGCGGGCGCACTTCCTGTGCGGCTTATCCGGCGTCAGCCCAAGCTCCTGCATGGTAAACAGGATGCGGCGCTGAACGGGCTTTAAGCCGTCCTCCACCCTCGGCAGCGCTCGGTCCAGGATGACGTGCTCGGCGTAGGGCATCATGCTGCCCGGCATGACCTCCTCCAGCGGCACCTGGATGATGGTATCTTCTCTGTCCTGCGGAATCATATTCTTTGGCATTGTACTCTCCTGTCAATCATACGCTGTACATTTGATACATCTGACTGTACAGACCGTTTTCTTCCATCAGCTGACGGTGGCTGCCCTTTTCCTCGATGCCCTTTTCCGTCAGCACCCAAATCATATCGGCGTTCTTGATGGTGGTCAGGCGGTGGGCGATGGTAAAGGTCGTCCTGCCCTTGGCGAGCTCCTGCAAGGATTGCTGGATATAGTGCTCGCTCTCGTTGTCCAGGGCGCTGGTCGCTTCGTCCAGCACCAGGATGGGCGGATCCTTTAAAAACACCCGGGCGATCGAAATGCGCTGCTTCTGCCCGCCGGACAGCTTGACGCCCCTTTCGCCGATATAGGTATTGTAGCCGTCCGGCAGCTTCCGGATAAACTCGTCCGCCCCGGCGCGCTGGGCCGCGGCCACCGCCTCTTCCGCCGTGGCGTCCGGCCGTCCGTAGAGGATGTTTTCAATAACCGTGCCGGAAAACAGATATACCTCCTGCTGCACCACGCCGATCTGCCGGCGCAGGGACTTCCGCTTGATCTTCCGGATGTTCTGCCCGTCGATGTAAACGCTGCCCTCCGTGGTATCATAAAACCTCGGGATCAGGCTGCAGAGCGTGGTCTTTCCGGAGCCGGAGGGACCGACGATGGCGACGTTCGTCCCCGCCGGCACGGTCTCCGTGATGTGAGACAGCACTTCGTGCTGCTCGTCGTCCGCGTAATGAAAGCCCACATTGTCAAACCACACTTCTCCCTTAACCGAGGACAGCTCCCCGGCATCCGGCTCGTCGACAATTTCCGGCTCCACGTTCATGATTTCGCAAAACCGTTCCAGGCCGGTCAGCCCCCGCTGGAACTGCTCCATATAGTCGACGATCCGCCGGATGGAGTTGATCAGGGTGCCCACAAACAAAAGATAGGCGACGTAATCGCCGGCCAGCAGCCGGTCCCGGCCCAGCAGGATCGCCCCCGTCACCAGGACCAGGATGTACATGAGCCCCTCAAACACCCTGGTAACCGTACCGAAGCCCGCCATGGCGATGTACTGGCGGATCTTGGTAGTCAGAATGGATTCGTTGTTGTTGGCGAACTTTTCCATCTCCACATCTTCATTGGCAAAAGACTGCACCACCCGGACGCCCAAGAGGCTGTCCTCGATGCGTGCGTTCATTTCACCGACCTCGTGGCGGCATTCCTTGAAGGCCGTCCGCATCTTCTTGTTGAAATAGCGAAGCAGGACGATCATTACCGGCACCAGCAGGAAGACCGCCAGCGTCATCCAAACGTTCATCCGGACCAGGATCACGAAGGACACCAGGATCTTTACAAAGGCGATAAAAAACTCTTCCGGGCAATGATGGGCAAATTCCGCGATGTCGAACAGGTCGCTGGACAGCCTGGCCATCAGCTGGCCGATTTTGGTGTTGTTGTAGAAGGTGAAGGACAGCTTCTGCAGGTGCTCAAACAGATCGCCCCGCATGTCCCGTTCAATCCGGGCGCCCATAAAGTGGCCCCGGCTCTGCATCCAGTAAGCCCCTGCCGCGTCGATCACGCGCAGGGCCAGATACAAGAGCCCCAGCATCAGCACCCAGGGAACCGTGATTTCCTCCGGGCTGGTCATCGCCCGGTTGGTAACGGCGCGGACGATCAGCGGGAACACGATTTCGCAGACCGTGGTCAGTGCGGCGCAGAACAAGTCAAACAAAAGCATTCCCTTATATTTGATAAAGTAGGGGGCAAAGCGTTTCAGCAGCTCTCTGGCCGGCATCTGCCTGTCCGTTTTTTTCTCCATGGTTCCTCCCCGGGCGGTCCGTTCAGCCGGAAAGAAGCCCTCCGGCAGCGGAAACAAACACAGAATGATTTTACTACATTTTTGCCCCTGAGGCAATGAAAACATCGAAAAACAGCGCCGAAAGAATCTCCTTCCTCCGGCGCCGCGGCTGATGCGGATAAGCGTTTATCCTTTTTTCTGGAAGCTGATTTTGTTTTCTTTGCCCTGGAGCAGGCGCTGGATATTGGACCGATGACGCCAGATGCCCAGGAGGGCAATCAGGACGGCCCAGAGGCCGTACGGGAAAAAGGGCTTAAAAATGAGCACCAGGATGGCAAAAGAAACCAGCATGGTCAGACTGCCCAGCGAAATAAACCGGGTCACGGCGATGACCAGGAGGCACAGGCCGATGGCGATCGCCCCGTACAGGGGGTAATTGAGGACCAGCACCGCGCAGGAGCAGGCAATGCCTTTCCCGCCCTTGAACTGGAAGAATACAGGCCAGTTATGGCCGATGACCACGAAGAGGCCCGCCAGCAGTCCACCGTATTCGCCCAGGAGCCATTTTCCAAACAGGATGGCGATCACGGCCTTCAAGACGTCCGACACGAACGTCATCAGGCCTGTTTTTACGCCCACCACGCGGAGGGCGTTACTGGCGCCTGTATTATGGCTGCCCTCGGCGCGAATATCGTGGCCCTTTCTCCGGGCGTAGAGAACGCCGAAGGAAATGCTGCCCAGCAGGTAGGGAACCAGAACGCATAGAACCCATTTCCACCACATCGGTTTAGTCCTCCTTCTTCTTTTCTCTCAGGATGAAGCGAAGAGGCGTCCCCTCAAATCCGAACGACTTCCGAATCTGGTTTTCAAGATAACGCTGATAGGAAAAGTGCATCAGTTCCTCATGGTTGACAAACAGGATAAAGGTAGGCGGGAGCACTGACTGCTGGGTGGCGTAGTAGATTTTGAGCCTTCTGCCGCCCATTACCGGCGGCTGAAGGGAAATCATGGCGTCGCCGATGACGTCGTTCAGAGCGCCGGTGCTGACCCTGCGGGATGCCTGCGCATAGGCGTCCTGCACAGCCTGGAGAATATTATTGACCCGCTGGCCCGTCATGGCGGAGGTAAAGACCACCTGGGCGTAATCCATGAACTTGAGGTCGTTTAAAACTTCCTTGCGCTTCTGCTCCAGGGTATTGGTGTCCTTTTCGATGGTGTCCCACTTGTTCATCACCACGACGGCGGCCTTTCCTGCGTCGCTAATCAGCCCGGCGATCCGGGCGTCCTGCTCGGTCACCCCGTCGTTGGCGTCCAGCACCAGCACCGCTACCTCGCAGCGGCGAATCGCGTCGATGGAGCGAAGGACGGAATACCTCTCCAGAGAAGCGTCCTCGATGGCGTTTTTCCTGCGGATGCCGGCCGTGTCGATGATGTTATAGGCTGTCCCATCCGGGCCGGTAAAGACGGTGTCGATGGCGTCCCTAGTCGTGCCGGGGATGTTGCTGACCATCGTCCTTTCCTGCCCCAGGAGACGGTTGACAATGGAGCTCTTTCCGACGTTCGGCCTGCCGACCACCGCCAGCTGGATGGTGTGGGTGTCTTTCTGTTCTTCTTCCGCCTGTAAATATTTCTCAGGAAAGTGCCCGACGATCTCGTCGAGCAGGTCCCCCAGGCCCAGCATATTGGCGGAAGAAATGGCGATCGGCTCTCCCAGGCCCAGCTCATAGAAATCGTAGATTTCGTCGTTCATGCCGACATGGTCCACCTTGTTGACCACCAGGAGAACGGGCTTTCTCGTTTTCCTAAGCATGTTGGCGATTTCCCGGTCGTCCGGGGTCAGACCGGTTCGGGCGTCGGTAAAAAAGCAGATTACCTGGGCCAGATCAATGGCGATCTCAGCCTGCCGCCTCATCTGGCTGAGCAGGACGTCTTCGCTCTTTGGGTCGATGCCGCCGGTATCGATCAGGGTAAAGGAATGGTTGAGCCATTCGACGTCAGCGCAGATCCTGTCCCTGGTCACACCGGGCGTATCTTCCACGATGGCGATACGCTGACCGGCAATCCGGTTAAAAAAAGTGGATTTCCCGACGTTCGGCCGACCGACGATGGCGACCAGCGGGCGTATTTTGGGCATATTTCCTCCATGATGCGGTTAAACCTTTTGAATCACTACAGCATCGAAACCCGGAAGCGATTGGTTATACTTCCTCGTCCCGGCTCTTGATGCCCACATAATAGCCATCCGGCTGCGGCCGGTAGGTATCGGTGGAGATCTTCTGCTCGTTGGTCACTTCCCCGTCCTGCACCCTCTGCAGGAACGTGGAAATCACATAGCCGTCCCGGGCCGTCTGATACTGGTACATTTCGTCTTCATAGACGGCGTAGATGCCTTCCATGTCGTTCTTCATGATCGGTTCATCCGGGAACAGGACGTCCACCGTTTCGGAACGGAGGGCGTAATGCACGTTTTCCCCCAGGGACGGGCCGTAGATGCGGACCACGCACTGATAGCGCTTGGATGACTTCGGCTGAAGGGTCATGTGGGCGGTGATGTAGAGCGTACCTTCGGTATTATTCCGGAATTTAAGGTCAATGCGGTTTCCGGAGACGGTAGCGTCCCGGCCCAATTCCGTGTAGCTGACCTTCATGGAATGGGGGCTGCGCTCCACGATTTCAAGACCTGAAAGCAGGGCGGCCAGATACACCGTCGTGCTGGACTGGCAGACGCCGCCGCCGATGCCGGGCACCTCCACCCCGTTGACATATTCGATGGCTTCCACGAAGCCGCGGCTGGCGGACCTTTCGCCGACCACCTTATTAAAGCTGAAGGTTTCGCCGGGCTGGAGGATGACCCCGTTGACAAAGCCCAGGGAAAGGTCAATGTTCGCGTTTCTGCCGTCCGGGCTGCTGGTGGAAATCAGCGTAATTCCCTCTCCACGCAGCGAAATCCGGGAGCGGACGGCCGCGGTGGTCACCGCCGCCGGAAGGATTTCGGGCTGGATTTCAAAATCCCCGCTGATGCCGCTGGCAAACTGATGAAGGATTTCTTCCTTCAGCGTATCCGGGTTCAGGTGATACCCCGGAATGTCGTCCACGACGATGAAGGGGTCAGCCAGGTCGGGATCAAAGCCAGCCAGATAGGCGTCTGTCGGCTGGCGTTCAAAATAGGCAGCAATCTGCGCCACCACGCTGTCCAGGTATTCGTCCGTCATATCAGACTGGGTGGTGTAAAACGACATACCGCTTTCCGCCGCCGTCTGCAGGTCCCGGATCCTGTCCTCCGTGCTGCCGGTATGGCCGAAGGCAAACGCTTCATGGAGGATTCTGTCCACTTCGCTCAAGTCCGTGGTGACGCCCAGCAGCTCCTGGTTCAGGGTAATAAAGGTATGGCCTTCGTAGTTCAGGCTCAGGTTCCAGCTGTTCTGCCTGCTTTCAACGGCAGTCAGCACGGCCGCCCTCGCTTCCTCAAAGCTCATTCCCGCCAGATCGATGCCGTCCACCGATACGTTCGGCAGGAACACGTCGGCATATGGCGCCAGAAGCTCATTGGTTTCTCTGGTCTGAACCTTCTGCGATACAGTATAGATACCCGCAGCGATGCCTAGGAGAACCAGAAAGATCACCAGCCGCTTGACCTGACGTTTGTTCAGATAAACGCGCTGGGTGGGCCGGCGGCGTACCGGCGTCTGATTCTGCCCCTGGCTCTGCCAGCCTCCGGTGCTGGTATAATACACGGGCGCGCTGCCGCGGAGCGACCGCTGATCCGGTACGCTCTGCGCAGAATACCGCCCGTTATACCCCTGTGGAAGCTGTCTGTTCTGCATAAACGTCCTACTCTGCTCCTTGGTTTTGCTGATGGTTTTCGGCGTCCCCGCCGATCATATTTTGAGCGTCCTGCTCCTCGTTTTGAGGGAGGGCGGTCTGTTCCGCTGCCTGTGCACCTTCTTTATCTGCGGGCGCGAGCAGCTTCAGGAAGTCGGAACGGTTGATCGTCTCTTTCTCAATCAACAGGCTGGCCAGCTGCTCCAGCTCCTCGCGGTGGGCCTCCAGGACGGCCATGGCGGTGTCGTAGCAGGCTTTCAGAATCCGCCCGACCTCCGCGTCGATTTTTGCGGCCGTTTCCTCGCTGTAAGCCCGGGTCTGGCCGAATTCCATCCCGACGAACACCTGCTCGTCGGAGCCCAGGTAAATGGTGCCCAGCTCGTCGCTCATGCCGAACTTTGTCACCATGCTCTTGACCAACTGCGTCGCCCGCTGCAGGTCGCTCGTGGCCCCGTTGCTGTTATCGCCTAAGACGAGCTTCTCCGCCGCATGGCCGCCCAGCATCATGGATACATCCTGGAGCAGCTGTTTTTTCGTGGAGAAATCGCCTTCCTTGTCCGGCAGGACCAGGGTGTACCCGCCGGCCCCGTTGCCCCTAGGCACGATGGTCACCAGCTGTACGTCGTCGCAAAGCGGGAGATAATGGGCAACCAGTGCGTGGCCGGACTCGTGATAGGCCACCATCCGCTTTTCCTGCTCCAGCACCTTGTGGCTGCGCTTTTCGGGACCCATCTGGATGCGCTCGACCGCCTGGGACAGCATCTCCTGCGTGATCACCTTGGAGCGGGCGCGGGCCGCCAGGATCGCGGCTTCGTTCATGATGTTTTCAAGCTCGGCACCGGTGGCAAAGGGGGTTCGCTTGGCGATATAGGAAAAATCGACGTCTTCAGCAAAGGGCTTGCCCTTGGCGTGGACCTTGATGATGTCCTCGCGACCCTTTACATCTGGGTAGTTGACGGTAATCTGACGGTCGAAGCGGCCGGGACGGAGCAGGGCCGGGTCCAGAATATCGCGGCGGTTGGTGGCCGCCATCACGATGACGCCCTGGTTGTTGTTAAAGCCGTCCATCTCCACGAGGAGCTGGTTGAGGGTCTGCTCTCTTTCGTCGTGACCGCCGCCCAGGCCGGCGCCGCGGTGACGGCCGACGGCGTCGATCTCGTCGATGAACACGATGGAGGGAGCATTGCGCTTGGCCTGGTCAAACAGGTCGCGCACGCGGCTGGCGCCGACACCCACGAAGAGCTCCACAAAATCAGAGCCGCTGATCGAATAGAAGGGGACGCCGGCTTCCCCGGCCACCGCCCTGGCCAGCAGGGTTTTCCCGGTGCCTGGAGGGCCCACCAGCAGCACGCCCTTGGGCACCCTCGCGCCCAGGTCGATATAGGTCTGGGGGCTCTTTAAAAAGTCCACAATTTCCTTGAGTTCGTCCTTTTCTTCGTCCGCCCCGGCCACGTCGGCGAAGGTCGTCTTGTTCTTGTTCGGGTCCACCAGGTTCGCGTGGGAGCGGCTGAAGCTGTTGACGCGGCTTCCCCCGCCCGTCTGCATCCGGATCAGATACCAGCTGAAGCCCAGTAGCATGGCCATGAGCAGCAGCTCCGGCAGAATCTGCAGGAACCACGGGGTCGAAACCGGGGCCATATACTCGACTTCAAAGGGAAAATCCGCCACGGAAATCTGGTCGTAATCTGCGTACTTGTCCTGATTCTTTTTGTAAATCATCGCCCGGACGGTATCAAAGAAATCGCCGCCGATGGTCGTTTCAAAGTCGTACTTGCCGGGATAATCTGCCAGGGCAACCGTGCTGTTTTCGAGCCTGCCCACCAGAGTCGTTCCGCGGATGGACACCCTTTCGATGTCGTGATTGGAGGCTTTGCCGTTCAGATCTTCCTGAATCCAGGTCAGCAGCTCATGGTATTCGATTCTCCTGCCGTTGGTCCCGTTGCCGGAAACCAGCACGCCGAAAATGATGATCGCGGCCAGGATGACCACGTATATCAACATATTTTTCGATGATTTTTTCAAGTGAGCATCTCCTTCTCAAACGGCTAAGTTCATAAGTAGCCAAGGTGGATTATACCATATTCTGACAAGGCATTTCAATGTCTTCTCTTGAAGGGTTTGTAAAATCTTTACTACACTTTTGGGGCTTACCTTAAGAAACCGGTAATAAATCAGACAATTGATTCATCCGGCATTTTTTCAGTCAAAAAAAGCCGGAGCGGGAGGTGTCCCGCCAGGCTTTTCAACGAGCTGTTCAACCGCCGATCAATGGGCAGCTGATGATCATTCTTTGGAGCGCATATGAAAACAGGCGGCGGTCAAAACCGCGATCGAATTCCAGTAGACAGCGATTTCGTTGGTGTCCGCCGAGGGCGTTTCGTCCAGATAATATTTGGCAGGAGGGGTGTCTTCCCCCAATTTCTCCCGGGTAGCGGGATAAGGGAAGCGCTGGTTCGGCCCGCCGGAAATGAGCCCCGGCACCGGCGCGTCGATCCCGTCCGCCCCGGAAGGCCGGTGATGCGGATGCAGGACGGTCTTTTCTCCAAAGCCCGTCACAAAGCAGAGATCCAGCGCATTCAGCCCCAGGGCGTAATCCCACTGGTTCAGCGCGGCCTCCAGCATTTCTTCCCGCCCGGTCAGGCGCTCGCTGACAATCATGGCCAGGGCGTTGCTCATGATCGGCAGGATGCTGCCCCAGATGTAGCGGTCCTCGGAAAGGGCCGTCCCGTAGCCGGAGCGGCGGGCAAGGCTCAGGGCCTGCTCGCTCTGCGAAAGAAACGCCTGCTTCACCCGATCAAACAGGACGCTTCCTTTGAGGTCCGTCAGGCAGCACAGCGCGCCCAGGCCGGCGACATTCGCCCATCCGAACTGCGTCAGGGAAAGTTCCTCTGAAAACAGGGCTTCCGCGGCGGAAAGGTACTCCTGTTCTCCTGTCGCCGCGTACAGCTCGCAGGCCGCCCAGAAACGCTCGTCCGTATCGCTCTGGTCGCCGTACTGACCGGTGCGCACCCCCTCCGGGTTCTGATAAGGGATGAAGTCTGGGTGCTTGATCAGCCAGCGCCAGGCATGCAGCGCCGAAGCCAGCATCCGGTTGGCGAAGAGCTCGTCAAACGCCCGGTAGACCCGGCTGGCCAGTGCCAGGCAGGCGCAGGCGCTCCGGTGGCGCAGTGCGATACCGGCAAAAGATATTCTGTTTCCAGATCGTCCTCAGGCATGATGAACGGAGCGAAGCGGGCTTTGGCGAGCTTATGATGAAACGCCCCGTCGGACCGCTGCATCTTTAACAGCCATTCCAGCTCGAACCGCGTTTCGTTCAGGATGTCCGGCACCCCGTTGCCCGTTTCCGGTATGTGGAGGGCATCATTGCAGCCTTTTGGGAACAGCTTCCAAGCATACAGAAGGTGGGCGGCCGCCACCGCGCCGGGGCCGACGTATTTGCCGTAATCCCCCGCGTCGTGCCATCCGCCGGTGATCCTGCGTCTGATGTGCCGGTCCTGCCAGTCGACCGCCGGCTGCACATGGCACGCGGGATGCGTGTATACCCCGGCGTAATTAGCCGGAAGCTCGCAGCCGCACCGCTGGTAATAAAACCCCTTGATCAGGGCGTTTGTCACCTTCCCCCACGGTGCTTTCCGGACAGTGATATTCCTTGTTTCGGAGCCGCACTTTAGGGTATAGTCCCCCGGTTCCCTGATCCCCAGATCCACAGAGGCCACGCGTTCCCCGCTCGCCGGGTCCAGGGTGAGGTTTGCCGGTTCAAAGCGGCGAAGTTCCCGCCTGGAGGAATCCAAGACGATCAGCGGCTCCTCTGAAAGAAGGATGGCCCTTTGGGGCAGGCCGGCCGCATAGCCCACCTGATTGATTCTGATTTTTGAAGAAACGTCCACCATATTCATCCTTTCCGGTCAGGCGGGCATCAGGACAGCCATCAGCGCAAAGCCGGCGATGGACACCAGGGTGCCGACCGACAGGGCGGCAGAGACATAGGCCCTGTCGCTGGAGCCGGTGGCAAAGACGGGCAGCACGAACGGCGGCGGCAGCAGGAACATGAGGATCACAGCCCTTTCCATACGCATGTCCGGCCAGAGGAGCCTCAAAACAAGCAGCAGCAATCCGCCCAGCGCCGCCATGATCGCCAGCCTGAGGCCGACCACCTTGCAGGTTTCCTTCCACGGAATGTCCCGGAAGACCAGGTCATAGCCGATGGAAAGGAGGATCAGCGCGGCTGTCGGGGCGGACACGAAATCTGTGCATGCGTCCAGGAGGCCGCTGACGCCGGAGGGAACCAGGGCCTGGTAAAGGCCGGTGGCCCCCAGCGCGACGCCCGCCGCGATCGCCAGGATGATGGGAGAGGTAGCCATTTCCCGCATCAGCTGCTTTGGAGCGGCCTGTTTTCCCTCCATCTTCCCCAGGAGAATCTTGTACAGCGTAAAGACAAACAGGACCTGGCCCAAATCGATCCTGGCGAATTCGGCGACGCGGCCGCTTCCGTACAGCAGGGTAAACAGGGCGTAGCCCAGCATGCCCGCCTCAAACCCGGTGGTCAGAAACGGCACGAAGGGGCTGTTCATGCCGAGCTTTGGTCCAAATACCTTTCCCAGCGCCCAGGCGGCGATGCAGATCAGATACATCATCAGCGGGATGATCAGATCCGACACCGTATACCGGGTGACCGCGAAGGTATGGAGCAGCACCGCGGGCAGGGCAATCTGCACCGCCACGGTTTTCAGGGCCTGGACCCCTTCTCTTGAAATCAGGTTCTTTGCTCTGCAGACGGAGCCGAGGAAAAGCATCAGCATTACCGGCAGAATGGTCCGAAGAGCTTCCATCATTGCGTTCATGTGCAGCACCAGTTTTTCTTCCGCCGCGCGGCGGATCAGTGAAGGGTCAATGGACCGGACAGATCGTTTCCCAGGGAGAAAGTGGCGTCTCCGTGGTCCGAACGGAGGGAGTATTCTCCCTTAAAGCCGGTAAACGAGAGGCAGCCCTCGCTGTCCGTCGTCATGGTTTCATGCGTTTCCCATTCCCCGTGGATCAGCTTCATCAGCGCATGATAGGAGGGCTTTTCGCTGTTGTCCTCCCGCACGAAGCCGGAGGGGGCCTTGAGCCAGCAGCCGTCGTTAAAATCCCAGGTAGTAATGGCTTCGACCAGGGGATGGGCAAACAGCACGGAATACATTTCGCTGATCTCCCGCGCCTGCCGCTCTTCCCCTTCCTTCGTGCTGGGCCAGGAATCCACCTGCCAGTCGTTGAGGTCGACGATGTGGGGCGGCATGGTCTCGCCGGAAATCAGGGTGTTTTCCGTAAAATGGATCGGCAGTTTGAAGCGGGAGAAGCGCGTCAATACGTCGTTCAGCTTTTCCAGGCCCCAATAGCCCTGGTGCTGGTGGCTCTGGATGCCGATCGCGCTGATGGGAACGCCCGCCTCCAACAGGCCTTCCAGCAGGATCTCATAGGAAACGCTGGTATTGAAATCGTTGATCAGCAGCACGGCGTCCGGGTTGCTTTCTTTGGCCGCGGCAAAGACTTCTTTCACCAGACGGATGCGCCCCAGGTCCTGGCAGATCCGGGTGATGGCGTTGTCATATTTATCGAACACGGGCATGATGACCACCTCGTTGATCACGTCCCACATGTCGATGACGCCCTTGTAGGCTGTCACATCCCGATGGATGCGCTCCAGCTGGCGGCGCAGGATTTCCTCATTGGAAAACGCCATCAGCCAGGGGGCGCATGCGGTATGCCAGCAGAGCGGATGGCCCTTTACACGGACGCCCTTTTCCTTCAGCCATTTCGCCGCCGCCATGGTTTCCTGATAGGCGGTCTTTCCTTCCTCCGGCTCATAGCGACCCCAGTAAAAAGGAAGCGTTCCGTAGTTAAACAGCTTGAGCCACTGATCCATCCGCTGGCCCAGGAAGGCCTTTCTGCTTTCGTCCTGCGTCTTCATCAGCTGGACGGCGTCAAAGGCCCCGCAGCCAAAGAGAAACTGATGGGACATTTGGTCGACGGTCACGCGGCGGTTCGCCGCGGCGGTCCCGTCCGGGTTCAGAATCTGTAAACGGGCGCTTGCCCGGCGATGGTCCAGCTGACTCATGGCGTCTTCCTCCCCGCATATCTTGTCTGACGGCGGCCGCCGCCCCGCCCGATCATTGTAAACCTTAAACCTTCCTCTAAGTCAATCCTTCTGGGGAAAGAAATTTCGCTTTTGAAGGCGCAAAAAAGCGCGTTGCCGATTGTCAATTTTCCCGCCGACGTGTTATAATCAAACGCCGCCTGTTTCGGCGGATGAATGGAGATTTTTCATGCAGACACAAGTCATTGTCATCGGGGCCGGACACGCCGGCTGCGAAGCGGCGCTCGCCTGCGCCCGGCTGGGGCTGGACACCATCCTGTTGACCCTCAACCTGGAATCCATCGCGCTGATGCCCTGCAACCCGTCGATCGGTGGTACCGGCAAGGGCCATCTGGTGCGGGAGGTGGACGCTCTGGGCGGGGAAATGGGCCTGGCGGCGGACGACGCGCTGATCCAGGGACGGATGCTGAACACCGGCAAAGGCCCGGCCGTCCGCTCCCTTCGGGCGCAGGAGGACAAGCGCGCCTACCATTTACGCATGATGCGGGCGCTTTTTTCCCAGGAGCATCTGGACATCATCCAGGCGGAGGCGGACGAAATCCTGACCCAGAACGGACGGGTGACCGGAGTCAGAACCGACTTCGGGGACGTCATTTCCTGCGGGGCCGTCGTCGTCTGCACCGGCGTATATCTGAAAAGCAAAATCATCATCGGGTCCGAAATCTGGGATCAGGGGCCTCAGGGCCTGCTGCCGGCGAACCACCTGTCCGCTTCGCTCATGGACTTAGGGCTTTCCCTGCGCCGCTTTAAAACCGGAACGCCCGCGCGCGTGGACGCCAGGAGCATCGATTTTGACCAAATGGAGTTTCAGCCCGGGGACGAACCGGTGACCCCCTTTTCCTTTTTGACGGATACGACGCCCGTCAACAAAATCGGCTGTTACCTGACCTGGACCAACGAGCATACGCACGACATCATCCGGCAGAACCTTCACCGGGCGCCGATGTATTCCGGCCTCATTCACGGGACCGGGGCCCGCTACTGCCCCTCCATCGAGGACAAGGTCACCCGCTTTGCCGATAAGGACCGGCATCAGCTGTTCGTGGAGCCGGAAGGGCTGGATTACCCGGAATGGTACATCCAGGGGATGTCCACGGGTCTGCCCAGGGACGTCCAGGTCAGCATGTACCGGACCATCCGCGGATTGGAGCGGGCAGTGCTGGTCCGCCTGGCCTACGCCATTGAATACGACTGCATCGACCCGACCGTCCTTTTCCCTGCCCTCAACGTGCGCCACGTTCAAGGGCTGTTTACGGCCGGCCAGATCAACGGCACCTCCGGCTATGAGGAGGCCGCCGCCCAGGGCATCCTGGCCGGCATCAACGCGGGGCTGTACATCAAAAACCAGGAGCCCTTCCTCCTGACCAGGGACCAGGCCTATATCGGCGTCATGACGGACGACCTGACCACCAAGGGAACCGATGAGCCCTACCGGATGATGACCAGCCGGGCCGAGTACCGCCTGTTCCTCAGGCAGGACAACGCGGACCTCCGCCTGACGGAGAGAGCCTGGAAGATCGGCCTGGCCAGCGACCAGAGGATGCGTCTGGCCGAGCGCAAGCAGAAGGAAACGGAAGAGCTGGTCCGGAGAATCGGCGAAACCCATCAGACGCAGAAGCTCAGAAGGCCGGAAGAGCACCTGACCGTGCCCGAGGAATGGGGCTCCTTCCTGCCCTCCTCCATCGAGGAAGCGGAGCTGACCGTGAAATTCGAGGGCTATCTAAGCAAGGAAAAGGCCCGGATCAAAGAAGCCCGGGTCATGGAAGAAAAGGAACTGCCCGGGGACATCGTCTATGCCGATATTTCTGGCCTGCGCCTGGAAGCCCGGCAGAAGCTGGACAGGCAGAAGCCCCGCTCCATCGGCCAGGCCAGCCGGATCCCGGGGGTCTCTCCGGCGGACATCGCCGTGCTGATGGTCTGGCTTTCCCGAAAGGAACGTGAAGAAAAATGAACCCGATCACCATTCTCGCCCTCGGCACCGGCAGCAGGGAGGACCTGACGCTGGGCGCCCTCCGGCGGATGAAGGACGCCAAAAAGCTGATCCTGAGGACGGGAGAAGCGGACTGCGCCGAATACCTGAAAGAGCAGGGCATCGCCTTTGACACCCTGGACCATCTGTATGACCAGGCGGAAGATTTTGAGGAACTGACGGAGCTGTGCGCGGACGCCATCCTGAAGGCGGCCCAGGAAGCTCCGGTGGTGTACGCCGTTTTGGACCCAGAGCGGGACGAAACCGTCCTGGAACTCAGAAAGCGCGGAGCCGTTTCTGACGAAGTGCCGGGCGTTCCCCTGTCCGCCCGGGCGCTTGCGGAGGCCGGCTTTCCATCTGTCTACCGCTGCGCGGCCAATCAGCTGCCGGAGACCATCGGCGATCTGCCCCTGCTGATCGAGGAAATCGACGACCGGCTGCTGGCGGGCGAGCTCAAGCTCAGGCTCCTGGAGGTCTACGGGGAAGATCAGCCCGTCCGCTTTTATCCTCCCGCCGGGCAGGATGTAAAAAGAACTTCCAGAACCATCCGTCTGGAGGACCTGGACAGGCAGAAGGACTATGACCGGACAGTCTGCGCGCTGATCCTCCCCCTGCCGCTTAAGGACAAGCAGCGGTATACGTTTTCCGACCTGGTCCATGTCATGGCCGTCCTGCGGGGGGAAAACGGCTGTCCGTGGGACCTCAGCCAGGACCATCATTCTCTGCGTCCTTACCTGATTGAAGAGGCCTATGAAACGGCCGCCGCCATCGACGAGGAAGACTGGGACCACGTGGCCGAGGAACTGGGCGACGTACTGCTGCAGGTCGTTTTCCAGGCGAACATCGGCCGCCAGTACGGGACCTTCGAACTTTCCGACATCACCACCGCCATCTGCAAAAAGATGATCGAGCGGCATCCGCACATCTTTTCCGAGGCAAAAGCCGATACGGCCGAGGCCGTCACCGAAAACTGGGAGGAAATCAAGCGCCGCCAGCGCCATCTCGCCAATGTGAGCGACGCCATGAAGGACGTGTCCCGCGGCCTTCCCCCGCTGATGCGCGCGGAAAAAGTGCAGAAAAAAGCAGCCCTGGCCGGCTTTGATTTTGAAAGCCCGGAAGCTGCCGTCCAAAAAGTGCACGAAGAAGCGGACGAGGCGCTTTCAAGGATCCGGGCGGGAGAAAGCCCGGACGAAGCGCTCGGCGACCTGCTCTTTGCCTGCGTCAGCGCCGCCCGCCTGGCGAACGCGGAATGCGAAACCCTGCTGCTGGCCGCCACAGAAATGTTCATCCAGCGGTATACACGCATGGAAAGCCGAATAAATCGCGATAAAAAAGAACTGAAAAGCTTGACTTTACAGGAAAAGGATGTATACTGGAAAAGCAGCAAACAGCTCTGAAACGCAGATTGTTTGCACCATATTTGGGAGGTATAGACTTATGAACAAATCCGAACTCGTTGAAGCCATCGCCAAGAAGGCCGGTATCTCCAAGGACGCCGCTGCCAAGGCTGTCAACGCTTTCACCGACACCGTTGCCGAAACCCTGAAAGCCCGTGAAAAGGTCGTCATCGCCGGATTTGGCACTTTTGAAGCCAAAGCCCGCGCTGAGCGCATCGCCCACAATCCCAGCACCCATGCGGAAATGAAGATCGCCGCCACCACCGTTCCCTCTTTCAAGGCCGGCAAGACCCTGAAGGACAGCGTCAAATAAATAAACTACGGCGTTTAAAAAAGGCAGAGAAGTTTTTCTTCCCTGCCTTTTTTATTTATCTGTGGATGTACCGGATAAACTCCTGCACTTCTTCAAAGGTTTTGAGTTTGGCGGTATACATATATCGGCCCATCTGCGGCCAGTTCATCGGGGGCATTTCCTCCTGCATGACCATGTCGCCGCCGTAGCGTGCCATGATCTCCTGATGGGTCCTGGTATAGGTATGTCCGTCCTTGCGGCTGGCGTACACGCAGTAGCAATGCTCCCTGGATTCGGGGAGGCTGCGCCGGTCGAAGGCCACCATATCCGCGTAGATCTGGTAGACGTCCGTGGCGTGGGCAAAGTCCATCATATCCGGGGTATAGCCGCCGGCTGGGCGCATGTTGACCTCGAGGGCCACAAAATCCCCCACGTCGCCCAGGCCTTTTCTGGCCTGGGTCAGGCGGAAGAACTCCAGGTGGACAAAGCGCCGGTCCACCTGAAAGGCCCGGACGGTTCTGCGGCCCAGCTCCCGAAGCCCTTCCGGCACCTCCGGGCAGGTATAATACATGAGGTCCAAATCCCGGTTGACGATGTCCATCACCGGGGGCCAGACCGTCATGCTTTCAAAGAGCGGCTCGCACCTGGAATCGACGATGGCGTCATAGGAGCAGATGTCCCCCTGAATGAATTCCTCCATCACATAGGGGACCTTGGGGAGCTGGTCGTAGAAGGCGTTCAGATCGCCGTCGTTTTCGAGCTTCCAGGTGTTGGTCGCTCCGACGCCGATATCCGGCTTGACGATAACCGGATAGCCCACCTGATCGACAAACGCCTTTCCCGCTTCCCGGGTCGTGACGGCATGCTGGCGGGCGGTCGGGATCTGGGCCTTCAGATACAGCTGCTTCATCAGGGATTTTTCCTTGATGAAGCCGATCCGGTCCGCCCGGATGCCGGTGTTCACGTTAAAATCCGTGCGCAGCTTCGCGTCCTGCTCCAGCCAGTACTCGTTCATGGACTCGATCCAGTCGATCCGGCCGTACTTAAACGCAAAGAAGGCCACCGCCCGGTACACCTGATCGTAATCCTCCAGGCTGCTGACCCGGTAATACTCAGTCAGCGCGGATTTCAGCGGAGCCTCAAGCCCCTCATAGGGGGTATCCCCGATGCCGAGGACATTGACCCCGTTTCGGCGCAGCCGGTCGCAGAACTGCCAGTAAGTATGGGGAAAATTCGGTGAAATAAAAACGAAATTCATTTTATCACCTTTCTTCCTGTCAGAGTTTTCAGAGCATATGGGGAATGTAATATCTCATCTGCTTGAACCACCAGGGCCAGTCGTGATTGACGTCGTACCCCCAGAAATCGCACCAGGCGTGAATGCCTTTTTCCCGGAAGATTCCCTCCAGGTTGCGCAGGGTGCGGACCCCTTCCTCCTCCCAGGCGCCCTGGCCGCAGCAGAAGATGATTCTCCGCTCGTTGTACAGCTGGATATAGGGATGATCACCCGGCATGTTGGGCAGAAAGCGCTCCGGGGAATTGTCATAGAGGGTCGGGTTCATCCACCCGTCGAAAAAATAATCCGAATCGTACACCCCGGACAGGGCGATCATGCCCCGAAAGAGGTCCGGGCGGCGCAGGAAGGTGATGGCCGCGTGATTGGCGCCCATGCTGAACCCGGTCACCGCCGGTGTCAGAGGGTTCCGCTGTCTGATCAGGGGCAGGGCTTCCTCTGTTATATAGCGGAAATACTGCTCCTGCCTTTCCGCCCGAAAGCCGTTGTCCCAGCCCTTGGGCGACCAGCTCTCTCCGTCCACCGTATCCACCACGAACAGCTGGATCTTTCCTTCCTCAATAAAATCGGCCAGATGGTGGATCATGCCGAAATCCTCGTAATTATGGCACAGGGAATCCTGCGTCGGAAAACAAAGGAACGGCACGCCCCCCTGGCCGTAGATCATCATGTGCATTTCTCGGTTGAGTGCCTGGCTGTAATGCGCTGTTTCCTCCCGGTTCATCGTAGGTCCTTTCCGGCTGGCTGCCAGCCTGTGATTCGATTCCAAATGATGTTAAAACGTTTTTATTTTCCTGTCAATAACCCAGCCTCCTTTTTTCACGGGAATGAAATGGCAATAATCATCTTTTCCATGTTTTTTCATTGTGTTTTGCCCGGTTTCGTGTTATGATTCAAGATGGATGTTTGTCCACCGTCTGATCTGAAAAAGGAGACGCTTCATGAAAATCGTTGTCATCGGCGACGGAAAAATCGGTTTTACGCTGACGCAGGCCCTGGTGGCCGAAGGACATGACCTGGTGGTCATCGACAGCCAGAAAGAACCTCTCGACAGGACGGAGACCGCCCTGGACGTGCAGATTCTGGAAGGGAACGGCGCTTCCGTGCAGGTCCAGAAGGCCGCCGGCGTACCGGACGCCGATCTTTTGATCGCGGTCACCAACGCCGACGAGACCAATATCCTCTGCTGCATGATCGCCAGGCAGCTGGGCTGCCCCAACACCATTGCCCGCGTGCGGAGCCCCGAATACTCCGAGGACGTCTATCTGCTCAAGGAGGGCATGGGCCTGAACATGGTGGTGAACCCCGAGCGTTCCTCCGCCAAGCAGATCTTCGGGCTGATGCAGTACCCCTCCTTCCTGAAAAGGGATTCCTTTGCCAAGGGTCGCGCCGAAATCGTCGAGATTTCGGTGAAGGAAGGCAGCAAGCTGGACGGCCTGGTGCTGATGGACCTGTATAAGGCCCTCAAAATCCGGGTGCTGGTCTGCGCGGTGGAACGCGCCGGCCAGGTGACGATTCCGGACGGCCAGTTCACGCTGAAAGCCGGGGACCACGTGTACGTGACCGCGGCGATGCACGACCTGCTGAACATGGTCAAGGCCATCGGGCTGGAAACGCCGAAGGTCCGCTCCGTCATGATCGTCGGCGGCGGTCGGATTTCCGTCTACCTGGCCCAGATGCTGATCAGCGGGAACATCGACGTCAAGATCATCGAGTCCAACCTGGAGCGCTGCCATCAGCTGAGCGCGCAGCTGCCCAAGGCGGAAATCATTCACGGGGACGGCACGTCCTTTGCCCTGCTGCGCCAGGAAGGGATCGAGGAAATGGACGCCATCGTCTGTCTGACCAACCTGGACGAGCAGAACATCATCATCTCCATGTACGCCAGCCGCATCGAAGTGCCCAAGGTGCTGTGCAAGGTCAACCGCACGGAATATACCTCTCTTTTGTCCGACAAGGTGCTCGAGGGCGTCATTACCCCCCGTATCCTGGTCAGCAACGGCATTCTGCGCTATGTGCGCGCCATGGAAAACCGGCCCGGCGAAGGAGTCATCACCCTGCACCGTTTGGTCGGCGACCGGGTGGAAGCCCTGGAATTCGCCGTCACCAACTCGACCTGGTATACGGACGTGCCGCTGAAAAACATCCCGATCAAAGACAATTTCCGTATCGCCTTTATTTCCAGGCGGGGCGTGATCATCGTCCCGACCGGCGACGATTACCTGGCCGTCGGCGACACCGCCGTGATCGTCACCACCCAGGCGGGCCGTTTCGCGGTGCTGAACGACATTTTCCGGGAAGCTCCCCGGGGAGGCAAGCTGTGAATTACCGAATGATCTGCCGGTTGCTGTGCGCGGTGCTGCGTATCGTGGCGGCCTTTATGGTGCCCGCCGCCCTGATCAGCCTGTATTATCATGAAATGCGCACCTGCTACAGCTTCCTGATCACCATCGGGCTGATGCTCCTGCTGAGCTGTTTTTCCTTGATCTGGAAGCCGAAGAAAAAGACCTTCTACGCCCGGGAAGGCTTTGTGCTGGCCTCGCTGAGCTGGGTGATGATGTCCGTCCTGGGCGCGCTGCCCTTTGTGTTCAGCGGCACCATTCCCCACTTTGTGGACGCCCTGTTTGAAACCACGTCCGGCTTTACCACCACCGGGGCCAGCATCGTCACCGATTTCAGCCAGCTGACCCACGGGATTCTGTACTGGCGCTCCTTCACCCACTGGCTGGGCGGCATGGGCGTGCTGGTCTTTCTCCTGTCGCTGGAAAGCTTTGCCTCCGGCGCGGGCGATTCCATCCACATCATGCGCGCCGAATCCCCCGGCCCGCAGGTCAACAAGCTGGTCCCCCACACCATCGGCAGTGCCCGGATCCTGTACGGCATGTACATCGGCATGACGCTGGTGATGCTGGTGCTCCTCCTCCTGGGCGGGGAAAACTGGGAGCAGGCCATCACCACCGCCATGGGCACCGCGGGAACCGGCGGCTTCGCCATCTCCCCGGAGAGCATGGCGGACAAATCCCCCTATATCCAGTGGGTCGTCGGCATCTTCATGATGCTGTTTGGCGTCAACTTCGGCATCTACTATCTGATGCTCCAGCGCTCGTGGAAAAAGATCTTCCGCAATGAAGAGCTCCTCACCTACCTGGGCATTTTTATCGTCGCCACGGCGGCGATCACCATCTGCATATATCCTCAGTACGGCTTTGTGGACGGGCTGCGCCAGAGCTTCTTCCAGGTGTCCTCCATCGCCACCAGCACCGGCTTTGCCAGCGCGGACTTTAATCTCTGGCCTCAGTTTGCCAGGACATTGCTGGTCATGCTGATGCTCTCCGGCGCCTGCGCCGGCTCCACGGGCGGCGGCTTTAAAATCAGCCGCGTGCTGATCCTCCTCAAGGGCCTGCGCCACGAAATCCGCAGGAGCCTTCACCCCAATACGATCAGCTCCGTCCATATGGACGGGGACAAGGTTTCCAAGGAAACCGTCACCAACACCTACGCCTACCTGGTCGCCTACTGCCTGATCATCATGATCAGTGTGCTGATCCTCAGCTTTGACCCCTTTACGTTTGAAGAAAACGTAACGGCGGAAATCGCCTGCCTCAACAACATCGGCCCCGGTCTGGGCGCCGTCGGCCCGACGGGCAGCTACGCGGGCTATTCCGTGCTGTCCAAGCTGATCCTGTCCGTCAATATGCTGCTGGGAAGGCTCGAAATTTTCCCCATCCTCATTCTTTTCGTCCCGGGCGTATGGAAAAAAGCGAGAAACTGATGGAAATACCTTGATTTTTTGGCATTCTTCAGTTATAATTGGTACAGCTTAACCGCATAGAACATCGAGCGAAAGGAATGAGATCCCATGACAAAGATTGAAAAGATCGAAGGCATCGGCGAGGTTTACGCCGCCAAGCTGACGGAAGCCGGCATCACCTCCGTCGAGCAGCTGCTGGAAAGCTCTCTGACCAAGAAGGATCGCGCCGCGCTGGCTGAAAAAACCGGCATTTCCGACGCCCTCCTCCTGAAATGGGCCAACCACGCGGACCTTTTCCGCATCAAGGGCGTCGCCGGCCAGTATTCCGAGCTGCTGGAAGCCGCCGGTGTGGATACCGTGGTGGAGCTTGCCAACCGCAACCCTGAAAACCTGACCAAGAAGATGGAAGAGATCAACGCGGAAAAGAAGCTGGTCCGTGCGGTTCCCTATCTGAAGATGGTAACCAAGTGGGTTGCTCAGGCCAAGGAGCTTCCGAGGAAACTGGAATACTGATCGAGCCGATCTTATCAATAAACCCGGCTGTCTGAGAGCTTTTTCTCAGGCAGCCGGGTTTTTTGATGATAACAATCAGGACGTTCAGGAACGAAGGACCTCTGAGACCTTCTTCATCAGTTCTTCCTCCGTCCCGTAAAAGGATACATGGAAATACGGATTTCCCCGCAGCATGGCGGACAGGTGGATTCCCTGGTGACAGAAAATGTACACCGGTTTTCCCAGGGCCTCCGCAAAGGCCATCTCGTACCCGACTCCCAGCGACGGCTGGGAGCACTCAGCAATCACCAGGTCGCACGCCCTAAGCCAGGCGGTGTCCTGACGGTAGATGTTTTCTGCATCCGCGGCCGTCTGGCCTGAGGGGCTGTAATGCACGTCTCCGATGTGCTCGGTCAGGACCGTGTCCGTCTCTTTGATTCTCTCGATGAGGCGGTGGTAGAGCTCCGCGTCCTTCCTTCCCCCGCTGATGGCGCCCGAAAAGTAGATTTTTCTGTTCATATCAGCCCTCTCCTTTCCGGTGCTTTCGTCACAGCAGGATGACGCTCCATATAAAGATCGCCGGGATGGAGCAGAGGGTGGTGAAGACCACCAACTTGGTGGCGAATTCCGGGTCTCTTTCGTACTTGGCGGCCAGCATGCTGGTGGTGGCCCCGGCCGGCATCGCCGCCAGCAGGACGGCTACGCCCCGGACGAGGGGGCTGACCGGCAGGACCAGGCAGAAAAGCCACACGATCAGCGGCATCAGCACCAGGCGGTCCAGAGTGAAGCGGAGAATGGTCTTATCCACCATGTGCTTTAAGTCGATCCCGGACAGGATCATCCCGATCACCATCATAGACAGCGGGGTATTGCACCGGCCGATCGTCTGAATGGGGCTCAAAAAGAAATCCGGCAGCTGGATGCCCGCCGCCATCACGATCAGCCCCAGGAAGCAGGCGATGACGCAGGGATGCGTGATCACCTTGATTGCCGTTTTTTTCTTGTCCGAAACGCCGGAGAAGATGGCCAGACCTTCCGACCACATCATGATCCTCTGGGGGATCAGGTAGATGCTCGTCAGCATCAGCCCGTTCGCCCCAAAGACGCCCTCCGCGATGGCGTTGCCCAGAAAGCCTGCGTTGGAGCAGATCATCGCGTAGCCCAGGCTGCAGCGGTGGTCCGCGCTTTCTTTCCGGAAGGCGGTTTTCGCGTAAATCAGGGCCAGGAACTGAATCCCGATGGAGATCAGCAGGATCGCCAGGTAATCCGCCCCGCTCATGCCGGAGTGGTCTCCGAGGAACGAATGAAAGATGTTGCAGGGCAGCACCACGTACAACACGAGGTTGGTCAGGATGAGTTCGGCCTCCTTCCCGACCAGGCGGATTTTCCTGATCAGGAAGCCGATGCCCATCATGACGAAGATATTCCATTCCAGCGTCAGCAGTTTTTCCATATTATCTCCCGCACAGGTCTGTCAGCGCCTGCGCAACCTCCCCGGCGGTCGGCGGACATCCAAGGACGCAGTGCTCCGCGCCCCGGCAGCAGTTGCCGACGCCAAAGCCTGGAAGCGTCTGCCCCCGCCAGCCCTGGCCGATGTAGATTTCCTCGTTCTGCCCCAGGCGGGTATTGTACATGGCCCGCACCAGGCTGGCAAAGCAGGCCGAGCAGGCCTGATTTTCATGGACGCGCCGGGTCAGCTGGGCCACGATCCCCGTCCTCTTCGGATAGGCGGCCGCTTCTCCGGGCTCGTTCAGGGAATGGATCTCTTTTTCCCGCCAGGAGGCCTTTCCGCCGCCATACTGCTCGGCCAGGCCGATGTAGGGCACCTCGTCCAGGTCAAGCCCCATCAGCGAGCAGCCGTAGGCGTCCAGCTGGACGGCGTCCGTGCCCAGGTACATGCGGTTGGTCTGAACCGGGGTGCCGCCTTCCTCAAAGTCCAGGTCGCCGCAGATGCTGTCCACAACGATCAGCTTTGGGCGCAGGGCCGCGCCGAGGGCAGCGATCGGTTTCTGGAGCCCCATGGCGTGGAAGCGCCGCTTTTCCCGGTCCGGCAGGCAGCCTTTCAGGTTTTTGAGCGCGCAGGTCATCAGGGTCTGCCCGTGTCCCTTGAGCACCGGCAGGTCCACCAAGAGCCCCGCGTCCAGCGCCCGGCAGCAGATATCGATCTTCCCGATGGCGGTCTGCACAGGGCGGGTCTTGTCCTTTTTCAGGTCGAAAAAGGGGACGCCGTACTCGGCGCAGATCTTATCGTAGCCCGCCGTTCTCATCGCCCGCATGGTTTCGTCCCCGACCCAACTGCCTTCGATCACGCTGATGTCCTGCACCCCATGATCCCGGAAATACGCGATGCAGCCGCTCAGCACCCCGGGATGGGTGGTAGAGCCGCTCTCCGGCGTCCCGGCGATTACCAGGTTCGGTTTCAGCGCCACAGAACCGCCCGAAGGCACCAGACGAATCGCGTCTGATGCCTCCAGCAGTCTGACCGTCATTTCATGGGCGTCCTGCCCGAAGATCTGATAGATGTCAGCCATTTTCCATATACCTCATCATTCCAGCGGCGGCCCGCTTGGCGTCCTCCACCGCGTGGACGACGGTGAGCGAGCCGTGCACCACGTCGCCCGCGGCGAAGACCCCCGCCCGTGTCGTCATGTTGTTTTCATCCACCTTGAGCAGGCCGCGCTCCGTCGCTTCCAGCCCGTGGGTAGTATTGACCAGCTTGTCCTTGGGGCCCTGGTTGATGGCGATGATGACCGTATCCGCGGGCACCAGCTCTTCCTCCCCCTCGACGCCCACCGGCCGCCCCTGTTCGTTCAGAACGGAATTCCGGAACACCGGGCCCTTGGGCGTGATCCGCTGGATGGACTTTCCAAAGAAGAACTCCGCCCCGTCCAGCTGGGCGTATTGCCGCTCATGTTCGCTGGCGGGAGATTTGTTTCCGCGCTGGAACATCATCACCCGCCTGGCCCCGTGCCGGAAAGCCGTTCTCGCCACGTCCATGGCGACGTTGCCCATGCCGATGACCGCCACCGTTTCCCCGATGGTGTAGGAAATGGGCCGGGCCAGGTAGGAAATGCCGAAGTGGACGTTGGCCAGCGTCTCCCCCTCGATGCCGAGGGTCGTGGGACGCCAGACCCCAGTGCCGACAAAGACGGCGGAGTAGCCGTCCCTAAAGAGGTTGTCGATCATCAGGTCACCGCCCATGACGACATGGGGACGGATGCGGACGCCGATGTCCAGCAGTCTCTGCTTATACCGGTCCAGGATGGATTTGGGCAGACGGAAGTCGGGGATCCCGTACTGGAGCATCCCGCCGATGCGGTCCTTTTCCTCGAAGATAGTGACGCCGTAGCCATTCCAGGCGAGGATGAAGGCCACCGTCATGCCCGCCGGCCCGCTGCCGATGACGGCGGCGGTTTTGCCGTTCCACGGCTTCCTGTCCGCCGTCATGCGGTCCAGATACGCGTCGGAAACAAACTCCTCGATCTCATAGAAATGGACCGGCTGTCCCTTATGGTTCAGCACGCAGTGGCCTGTACACTGGGCCTCGTGGTCGCAGACGATGGCGCATACCAGGGACATCGGGTTATTGGCAAACAGGGCCTTGCCCGCTTCCATCATCCTTTTTTCTTTAAACAGCGCGATCATCTGCGGGATCGGTGTATGCACCGGACAGCCCTGCTGGCACAGCGGCTTTTTGCACTGCAGGCAGCGGTTTGCCTCGGAAACGATATGAAGTGCCATGGCCTACCTCTCTTTCACCAGCCGGAAGGAGCTTTTTGCGTAAGATCAGGTAATCGGAGCGGGGTTAAAGACGCACAGATAGTTATGCATGCCGTACTTTTCGGCAAAGGGCTTGTCTTTCCCGCTGGCGCAGTCGATGATCTTGTGGAAGATTTCCGTGCCGACCTCTTCGATGGTCTTTTCCCCCGTCGCCACAGCGCCGGCGCTGATGTCGATAATATCCGGCCACTGCTCCTTGAGCTCGTTGCGGGAGCAGACCTTGATCACCGGAACGGCCGCCAGGTTATAGGGGGTGCCCCGTCCGGTCATGAACACCTGAAGTCCAATGCCGCTGGCCATCTGGCAGGGGCCGCAGACGATGTCGCTGGCTGGGGTCGCGGCGAAGATTTCGCCGTGCTTGGTCGGCCGCTCCGCGGGAGACAGGACCTCCACGATCGGGGACGTGCCGGATTTGGCGATGGAGCCCATGGCCTTTTCCACGATGTTGGACAGGCCGCCCTTTTTGTTGCCGGGGGTCGGGTTGGCGCTGCGGTCTACCTGGCCTTCCTCCAGATAATGGTCGTACCAGCGCATTTCAGCCGCCAGCTTGTCCCGGACCTCCTTGGATACGCAGCGCTCGGCGATATAGTGCACCCCGTCGCGCACCTCCGTGACCTCGCTGAACAGGACGGTCGCCCCGCCCTTGACCAGCATGTCCGCCGCGTAGCCCGCGGAAGGGTTGGCGGAGACGCCGGAAAAGGCGTCGCTCCCCCCGCACTGCATGCCGATCAGCAGGTCGCTGAGCGGCAGCTCTTCCCTGCGGCGCTCGTTCAGGATTTTGAGCTTCTTTTCCGCCATCTCCATCAAGGCCTTCATGCAGCCCTCAAAGCCGTGGCATTCCTGCAGTACCACCACGTTCTCCGGCGTATTGTTTTCCGGCCCCACCAGCATGTCCACCGTCAGCTTTTCGCAGCCCAGGGAGACGACCATCAGCTGGCCGCCGAAGTTCGGGTGATGGGCGATGTTCCGAAGAGCCCGGATCGGCACCTTGGCCTCCGGCGCGTTAATGGCCACCCCACAGCCGTAGGCGTGGTTGATGGGCACCACGTCATCGACGTTCGGATATTTGGGCAGCAGCTCCCGGCGGATGCGCTCCACCGCCACGTTCAGGGTGCCTTCCACGCACTGAACGGTTGTCTGGATGCCAAGCATATTCCGGGTGCCCGCAGGCCCGCCTTCGGGATTCCGATAGCCCCACCAGGTGTGAACCGGCGGCTCCGGAAGGTCCGTGCGGAGGTTCGTGCCCCAGGGCATATCATCCAGGGACGGCGGGGTAGGCAGACGCAGCATGTGTTCATTGATCCACTGGCCCTTTGCGATCGGGTCCAGCGCATACCCCAGCGTCACGCCGTAGCGGATAATGGCGCCTTCCTTTGGAATATCGGTCAGGGCGATCTTGTGCGCCTGCGGAATATCACTTAAGGTCACGACGCCGGGCATGATTTCCGTTCCCTTTTTCAGCTCCTGGACGGCAATGGCCACATTGTCCTCCGGCTTAATCTGAACGTATGTACGCATGTTGCATCCTCCTGTTTGAAATATGGTGTTGCACAGCCCAAGATAAGGGGACGTATCCCCCCATCACGGCGCTGTGCAACAGACCATTGATGTTATCTGACAAGGCAGGGCTTCTTGTTATCAAACTTCCACCCGGGAATCAGGTACTGCATGCCGATGGCGTCGTTGCGGGCGCCCAGGCAGTTCTCCATATAAATCTTGTTGGCCTTCTTGACCTGATCCAGGTCCACGTCGATGCCCAAACCGGGCTTGTTCGGCAGGGTGATGCAGCCGTCCACGATCTGCATGGGTTCCTTGGTCAGGCGCTCGCGGCCCTCCTGCCAGATCCAGTGGGTGTCGATGCCGTTCATCTTGCCGGGGATCGCGGCAGCGCACTGGACGACCATCGCCAGGGAGATGTCGAAATGGTTGTTGCTGTGGCAGCCCCACATGAGGCCGAAATCGTTGCACAGCTGGCCGACGCGGACAGAGCCGTTCATCGTCCAGAAATGGGGATCAGCCAGCGGGATGTCCACGCTCTGCAGGGCGATGGTGTGGCACATCTGCCGCCAGTCCGTGTTGATCATGTTGGTGGCGGTCGGCATCATGGTGGCCTTGCGGAATTCCGCCATGATTTCGCGGCCGGAGAAGCCGTCTTCCGCTCCGCAGGGATCTTCCATATAGGCCAGGACGTTCTTTAAGTCCGGCGCAACTTCGAGGGCTTCCTTCAGGCTCCAGCAGCCGTTGGGGTCCAGGTCGACGCGGGCGTTGGGGAAGGCTTTCTTGATGGCGGTCACGGCCTTGACTTCTTCTTTGGGGGCCAGCACGCCGCCTTTGAGCTTGAAATCTTCAAAGCCGTATTTTTCCACCGTCGCCTTGGCCAGGGCCACGATGGCATCGGGCGTCAGGGCCTCTTCATTGCGCAGGCGGTACCATTCGCAGGGGCTGTCTTCCTCGCTGATATAGGGAAGGTCCGTCTTCTTCCTGTCCCCGATGTAGAACAGGTAGCTCAGGAAGCGCACCCGGTCCCGCTGAATGCCGTCACCCATCAGCGCGGCCGCGGGGAGCTCCAGATATTTGCCCAGCAGGTCCAATAGAGGCGCTTCAATGGCCGTCACCACATGGACGCCGGTGCGCAGGTCAAAGGTCTGAAGGCCCCGGACGTCATCCTTGATGTTGGCGGACAGCCAGGCGCGCACCTTGTTCAGCGTGCCCTTATAGTCCGCAATGCTGGTGCCCAGCACCAGGTCCTTGACATCCTCCAGGGCCTTGGTGATCTTCTGGCCGCCGGGCACCTCGCCCACGCCCAGATTGCCCTGGCTGTCTTCCAGCACGACGACGTTGCGGGTAAAATAGGGAGCATGCGCCCCGGACAGATTCAGTTCCATACTGTCGTGGCCGGCCACGGGATAAACGTCCATTTTGACTACTTTCGGAATCATGTCAAACCCCTCCTGTCACTTGGTTGATGAAGCATCCATGGAAATATGTCCGGCCCTGCGTAAGCATGAAACAGAAACTCCTTCAGCTCCCTGCCGGATGTATGAATTATTTGAGAGACATGCCGATCCGGATGGCCCTGAACAGCCGCTCCGCCGCCTGCTCGTACAGGGCCGGGGCGTCGCTCATCGCCTTTTCCAGGCTCATCGGTCCGGAGACCGTGGTCTGGATCGTGCTTTCGCACAGGTCAAACAGGCCCTCCGCCCCTTCGCCGATGCCGCCGACGATGGCCACCGCCGGGATGCCTTTGAGGGCGCAGCGCTTTGCCACGCCGACGGGCACCTTTCCAAAGCGGACGCTCTGGCCGTCGATTCTGCCTTCTCCGGTCACCGCCAGAGAAACGCCGGACAGCTTTTTGTCAAAGTCCACGGCGTCCAGCACCGCGTCGATCCCGGACTGGAGTTTGGCCTTCAGCACCCCGCCCAGGGCGGCCCCGAGCCCGCCGGCCGCGCCGGCGCCGGGGAAGGAACGGAAGTCCCTTCCGCAGGCTTTTTCGACCACGTCGGCAAAGTGAACCATACCGGATTCCAATTCATCCCGGATGGCGGGCACAGCGCCCTTCTGCGGGCCGTAGATGAACGTCGCCCCGTTTTCGCCCAGCAAAGGGTTGGTGACGTCGCAGATCACGGTGATCTGGACGTCGCTGAGTTCCGGCAGAAGACCGCTGAAATCAGCGTTTTCCACATCCTTTAGGCACCCGCCGACCGGACGGACCGGCTTTCTTTCTTTATCGGTAAAGACAGCGCCGAGGGCCTGGAGCATGCCGATTCCGCCGTCGTTGGTAGCGCTGCCGCCGATCCCGATCAGGAGCTTTTTCGCCCCGCGACGGATCGCTTCCGCCATCATCTCGCCGGTTCCCAGGGAGGTAGTGAGCCTGGGGTCCTTCCGGTCCGCCGGCACATAGGGAAGGCCGCTGGCCTGCGCCATTTCCAGCACGGCTGTCACGCCGTCCCCCAGCATCCCCCACTGGGCCTGTACGAGCTCAAAGAGCGGGCCGGTCACCTGGGTGGTGATCCTTTGTCCCCCCATGGCCCTGAGCAGGGCGTCCACCGTGCCTTCCCCGCCGTCCGCCACCGGCACCGACACTGTCTCCGCGCCCGGGAAAATCCTGGCGGTCACCTTTTCCAGTATGTCGCAGCTTTCGATGGCGGTCAGGGAGCCTTTGAAAGAGTCAGGAGCAAATATCAGCTTCATATGGCCTCTCCCGTCTGTCAGCCGGGCAGGGACGGCCCCTGCCCGGCTGTACGATTCATTAATGGTGCAGCACTTCGCCGGTCAGTTTCTGGTAATACTTGAGCAGGGCGCTGTGGTCGCAGGAGCCGTCGCCGTCGTGATGGAGGATCTTCATCATTTCCAGCACGCTCTGGGTCAGCGGGATCGGGGCGTCCACAGCCTTGGCGGCGTCCACCACGTTGTTCAGGTCCTTGATGTGCAGGTCGATGCGGAAGCCGGGCTGGAAGTTCTGGTCCATCATCATGGGCGCTTTGGCGTTCATGACGGTGCTGCCGGCAAGGCCGCCCTTGATGGCCTGGAAGATCTTCTCGGGCTCCACGCCGCACATCTGGCCCATCTGCAGGGCTTCCGCCAGGGCGGCAATGTTCACGGCCACGATGGTCTGGTTGCACAGCTTGGTCACGTTGCCCGCGCCCACGTCGCCGCACAGCACCACGCTGGAGCCCATGGCTTCCAGGACGGGCTTAAACTTGTTGAAGACTTCTTCCTTGCCGCCGACCATGAAGGCCAGGGTGCCGTCCACGGCCTTGGGCTGACCGCCGGACACGGGAGCGTCCAGCATGTCGATGCCGTATTCCGCTAGCTTGGCGGCGATTTCGCGGGAAGCGACAGGGTTAATGGAAGACATATCGATGAAAGCGGCGGTCTTGGGCATCTTTTCAGCCAGCTTGTCGTCCTCCAGCATGACGGACTTAACGTGCGGGCTGTTGGGGAGCATGGTGAGCACCAGATCCACGCCCTCGACGGTTTCAGCAGAGCAGGAGCAGATCGTCGCGCCGGCTTCCTTCATTTCGTCCAGGGTAGCGGTGTTGCGGTCATAGACGCGCAGCTCATGGCCGGCTTTCAGCAGGTTCTTCGCCATCGGTTTGCCCATGATGCCCAGTCCGATAAATGCGATTTTCATAACAGTGTTTCCTCCTCATGTTTTAAAGTAAAGGGATAATAGATTTATTTGTCCGCCGCTTACAGCAGCTGGACAAGCCAGGTAATCAGCGGGACGGTCAGGACGCTCAGCAGGGTGGTCACGCTCACGCAGGCCGAGGCGAAGACATAGTCGCCGCCGTATCTTTCCGCCATGGCCGCGGTGTTGGAAGCCACAGGCATGGCGAGCAGAATCACGCAGATGTTCATCGTGGTCAGGTCCGTTCCGAGCCATTTGAGACCGACGGCGAACAGCATCGGGAACACCAGCAGACGAAGGAGGCTGACCAGGAGGACGGATTTGTCCAGCAGCATCCTTAAATCCATACTGCTCAGGGTCGCCCCGATCAGGATCATGGAAAGGGGAGCGGTCATGCTGCCCAGGTTGCTGATGGCGGTGCCGAAGACGCCGGGGATCTGCCAGCCGGTCGCCATCAGCAGAGCGCCGATGTAGATGGTGACGACCATCGGGTTCAGCAGAACGTTTTTGACCCAGCCGCCCTTCTCAGGCTTGACGAAGAACCCAAGGCCCACCGTCCACTGGAGGATCCGGGGCGGGATCAGGTACATGCTGCCAAGAAAAACCCCTACGTCGTCGAACACCAATTTCAGGATCGGCAGGCCGGCGTTGCCGGCGTTGGAAAACATGCTGGCGTACATCAGCACCTTGCGCTTGTTTTCCGGTTGCTTCCGCCAGACGACCCGACCAATCAGCCCGCTCACCACGCAGCCGGCCAGGGCGATCAGCATCACCAGGAAGGAGGCTTTGATCTCCTCGGCGGTGGTTTTCTTGTTGAAGGCGGCCAGCACCATCATCGGCATGGCGACGTCCATCAGCAGCCGGACCAGCACCTGGCGGTTATCATTCCGGATGATCTTGAGCTTTGCCACAATCACCCCGCAGAGCATGTACAAAAACAGCAGCAGCTGGGTGTTGATCATCCGGGATACGATTTCGTTCACAGAAGACCCATGCCCGCAAGCACCTTGCGGAGCTTTTCGCGCTGGTCCTCATGCAGCGGCAGGATCGGCGGCACGCAGTCGCCGCAGTCGTGGCCGATCAGCTTGAGGGCTTCCTTCAACGTGACTGGGAAAGAGCCCATGTTGGTGGCCACGCGCAGGGCGGACAGCTTGAACTGGGCCTCCAGCGCGCCCTTGTAGTCCCCCGCCTGGAATTTTTCGTAGATGTCCACGGCGATCCGCGGGGCCACGTTCGCGCAGCTGGCGATGGCGCCGGTGGCGCCGTAGTGCAGGCCGGCCAGGATCAGGGTGTCCCTGCCCATCATGACGCTGAAGTCCATGCCCTGGGTCAGGCGCAGGTATTCTTCGGCGTTGGTCATGTCGCCGGTAGAGTCCTTGGCGGCCACGATGTTGTCAATCTCGGCCAGGCGGGCGATGGTGGCGGGCTCTACGGTGACGTTGGTCTTGGGCTTGTTGTTGTAGATGATGATCGGGAGGCTGGTTTCCGAGGCGACCGCCCGGTAGTACTCATATACTTCTTCCTGGGTCTGGGAGACGAACATGGGGGTCAGCACGCTCAGGGCGTCGATGCCGCCGACCTTTTCCACCGCCTTGGCGATGGCGATGCAACCCTTGGTGGTGATGAAGTTCGCGCCGGCGTAAATCTGCATACGGCCCTTGACAGCGTCCTTGGTCACCTCGAGCAGATCATTGTAGAAGCCCTGGTCATAGGCGTAGAATTCGCCGGTGGTGCCGAACGGAAATACGCCGTGGATGCCGTTGTCGGCCAGATAGTCGATGAGGCTGCGGTAAGCCTTTTCGTTCAGGCGTCCTTCCTGATCCACCGGGGTCACGATCGGGACGACGATTCCTCTCGGGGTAAAGCTCATAGGGATCACTCCTTTTCTCTTTTTATGGAAGCCACGGCGTTGTCAGCGTGTCTTCTTGGTCAAAGATCATATCCTGAGGCGCGTCGAGCGCCTTGAGACCCTGGTATTTTCCGGCCAGCACGTCCTCATAGTACGCGCCGGACAGCATCACCTGCCCGATGTGCAGGCTGTTTTTGATCCGGATGACCTTGGGATTGTCCCGGTCGATCCGGTTGCAGGTGCGGATGCAGAACTGGATGGCTTCCTTGTCTGTGCTCAGGACGCAGGGCACCATGGCCGATTTGATCACCGTGCTGGTCATGCAGTTGGTATACATGGCATCCGCGTCGATGATGTCAAAGATGCGGCGGGTAATGGCGCTTGCCAGCCCCACCCCCAGGGAGTTTCCGTGGGATTCGTCGCTCAGCCGGAGGAAGCAGGTGCGCTGCACCTGAACGCCGCCGGAGGCGTAGGGGGTCGAAAAGGTGCCGGTGATGTTGGGGTCCACGCCGGTGCCGGAAAAGTTCTTGCCGATCTTGTCGACGATCAGCACGTCGCCGGACCC
>DGRV01000033.1 GCA_002391225.1 Christensenella sp. UBA4379 | reverse complement strand
GATGCCCACCAGTTGGGATAGCCCAGCAGGATCACATCGTATTCGTCGATGCTCTGGGGCGGATTCGTGATCGCCGGGCGCGCCTACTCGTGCTGATCCCGCTGCGCCTCCATCAGGACGGTGTTGTAGTCGTCCGAATAGGCGGGAATCGGTTGGATCTCAAAGAGGTCCGCGCCGGTCTGGCGCTGAATCTCCTCAGCGACGCCCTGCGTGTTGCCGCTCCAGGAGAAGTAGGCGATCAGCATTTTGCCGGAGGATTGCGTCCTCTCCACCTCGCTGCTGGTGGAGACGGTGCCGGAAAGGGTCTTTCCGGCGCTGCGCACCAGACGAAGCCCTAAGTTGTAGCTCGCCATGTTCAGCTCGCCCGCCGCGCGGTAGGCGCTGCGAAGATTCTTGCCAAAGTCATTCCATCCGCCGCCGCGATAGACCCGGCGGGTGCCGGTGGCCGCGCCCGTGGGGTCCACCGTGCTGGTCAGATCATAGGCGCCGTAGAGATCCCAGCACCATTCGTTCACATTGCCGTGCATGTTGTACAGGCCCCAGGGGTTCGGATTGAAGCTGTTCACTTCAACCGTGGTCTGCCGGTAGCGGCCGGGGCGCGTTTCCAGGACGGAATCGTCGAAGTAATTCTCCTCAATCTCATAGGGGTAATGGCCGTAGTAGTTGGCTTCCTCCGGGCCGGTCGCGTGGATGGTGTTAAAGGGCGTTTCGGTGCCGGCCCGGCAGGCGTATTCCCACTCCGCTTCCGTGGGAAGGCGATAGCCATTCGCGCCGCGATCCCAGGTCACGGTTTCGCCGTCGATTGTGTAGGCCGGCGTCAGCCCCGCTTCCGCGCTTTTAGCGTTGCAGAATCGCACCGCGTCCAGCCAGCTGACGCTTTCCACCGGCAGGTTTTCACCCTGGAAGCTGCTGGGATTGGTCCCCATCAGGCGCTCGTATTCCGCCTGGTTGACCTCATAGGGGCTCATCCAGAAGCCGGAGACGGTCACTTCATGCTGGGTTTCATCGTCGATGCGCCAGTTCTCCGTTTCCGGGCTGCCCATGAGGAAAGCGCCGCCTTCGATCCATACAAAGCCGTCATTCACAGTTTTTTCCTTTCCTTCCTCCGCGGGAGCCTCTGTGCTTTGGAGCGGCACAGGTGTTTCTTCCGAAATGGTTTCTTCACTGTCCGCAGCGCCCCAGGGAGCCGCTCCCTCGCTCCAGCTGTCCGCGTTTTCCATAGGGAAAGCGAAGCTTAATCCCATCCCGATTACTGCCGCCAGCAGGATGCCGACCAATGAGATCAGCCTGCTGTTTTGAGCCGCCCTGCGGTTCAGGAGCTTTGGCAGCTGCGCACCGATGAATACCCAGAAGAAGGCAATCAGCAGCGCTTCCAGCAGCACCAGCGGAACCGCTTTGTCGTAGTCAATGAAAGCGAAGGGCACCTGATAGAACAGGTAAGCCGGATAGTTGTTCCTAACGAACAGCCACAGCCCTGCCCCGGCGGCCAGGATGGAGAGGCCAAAGCCGACGCGCCGTACACGCTGATCTTTGACATGATGGAGCATGGCGGGAACGTGCAGGCCCAGGTGCAGACCCATCAGCACAAAGCACCAGTGGGACAGGGTCAGATGCAGCCTTCGGCCCAGGGAGGCCCGCATGAATTCCGAAAGGAAGGGCACGGCGTGCACGCTCATGTTGACGCCGCACAGGGCGGTCAGCACAAAGCAGATCACCAGGGCCATGTTGACAAGCGTCTGCACGGTCCTCAGGGGGGTATACTTTCCCTTGAACAGGGACGCATACCATTTCCGGTTCAGGATCTGGTGCAGGAGCATCAGCAGGGTCATGCCGATGCCGGTCCATTCGTGTCCCGCTTCGCCTGTCACCTGATAGCTCATCAGCAGGAGCAGGCCGACGCCCAGCAGGACGTCCACGATGTGTTTGGAGTGTTTCGAGCGCATGCTGTCTCCTTAATTTATGGCTGGATCCCCAGAGACGCCGCCCAGTTCTTCAATTCCTCCACCGTGGTACGGGCGGAGAAGCGCTTGCCCTCCAGCCAGGCGCCGGCGCCGGCCTGCTGCTCCAGGTGCTTCATGCTGCTGCCCAGGCCGCTGCCGCCGGAGGTAAAGAACACCGCCAGGGTCTTATCCGTCAGGTTCACCTGCTCCACAAAGTTCGATATGATGCGCGGTACGTCGCCCCACCAGATCGGATAGCCGATCAGGATGGTGTCATAGCTCTTTAGTTCAGGCAGCTCGCCCGCGATGGCGGGGCGGCAGGAAGGATCGTCCGTCTCGATGGAGGTGCGGCTCTTTCGGTCGTTGTAGTTCAGATCCGCGTCGGTGTAGGGGGCTTCGGGAACGATCTCATACAGGTCGGCAGAAAGGCCCTCCGCCAGCTTTTCCGCGACCCCCTTGGTGGTGCCGGTGGCGGAGAAGTAGACGACCAGGATGTGGCTGCCAGTTTCAGCAGGCTGCGCTTCGGCAACAGCTATCGGCAGGCAGGAAAGGGTCAGCATCAGGGCAAACAGGACAGCGGTGATTTTCTTCAACATGTTCATTTCTCCTTTTTTACAATAAATCCACAATCAATCCCGTACACAGGGAAAACAGCATCACGAAAGCCAGATAAATGAGGAAGCGCTTCCAGCCCAGCACGATCTTCATCGCGCCCAGGTTGGTGATTTTGGTGGCCGGGCCGGTCAGCATGAAGGCAGCCGCGCTGCCCATGCTCATGCCGTCCGCCAGCCATTCATTGAGCAGCGGAATGGTACCACCGCCGCACATGTAGACCGGCACCCCGATGGTGGCCGCCATCAGGACGCCGAAGCCGTTGTTTTTCCCGAACAGGGAGCTTACGAAATCGCCGGGCACGTGGATCTGATACAGGGCCGTCAGCAATATGCCCAGGGCGAACATGGGGCCGGTGGCCTTGATGTTCCGCCAGATGTTTTTGAGAAAGCGGAGCAGCATGTTGGGGTCCGTATCCCGGCTCTTTCCTTCATGGAAGCCGGTAAAGTCAAAGAAGCTTTTGCCCTTCCCGCTGTAGAACAGGCGGATCAGCCAGCCCGCCGCGCAGCCGCACAGGAAGCAGCTGACGCAGCGGATGACCAGCGCCCTTTCCCCCAGGGCTCCGCTGTAGAAGATCAGCTGGGGGTTGAGCAGGATGCTGGACATCATGAAGGCGGCCAGGGTGTCGTCCCGGACCCCCTGCTCCGAAAAGGACGCGGCGATGGGAACGGTCCCGTACATGCACAGCGGGGAGGCGATTCCAAGCAGGCTGGCCGGGATGACGCCAAGCCATCCCGTCTTTTTCCGGCCGATCCTGGCAAAAGCGCCGTGGATGTACTTCTTCCCGAACACGGAAACCGCGCTGCCCAGCACGATGCCCAGCGCCCAGTACGGCGCGATCTGCCGAATCTGGATGTCCAGGTAATACCACAGATAGACGGCTTCCCTTCGGATCCAGTCAAGCATCGCTTATTCTCCGAGGACGACCAGACGGTAGCTCCGGCTGCCCAGGCCGTTCTTTGCGCCGACCTCCAGGGTATAAAGGCCGTTCTGGCGCTCGATGCGGCGGCGCAGGCTCCCGCTGTCCGGCATCGCGTAGACCAGATCGATGGCGGCCTGGTCGATGGCCAGGGGATCGGTGGAGGCCAGAATGCCCACATCGTGCATGTCCGGCTCGGAGGGGTTGCCGTCGCAGTCGCAGTCCACGGACAGGCGGTTCATCACGCTGACATAGAGGATGTTGTCGCCCATGTACGTGTCCACGCCCTTGGCGGCGTCCGCCATGGCCTCCAGGAAGGGATCCTGCTCACCCCAGATGCCGCCGCTCTTTTTCGTGCCGCCGGAGTGAATCCACACCTTGCCCATCGAGGAGCCAAAGCCGATGGAGATGTTCTTGATGGCACCGCCGAAGCCCGCCATGGCGTGGCCCTTGAAGTGAGTCAGCACCAGGTAGGAATCATAGTTGGCGAAATGGCTGCCCACATAGTCCACGTTGATGCGGACGCCGCCCTCGATGGGGACCTCCATGCTGCCCTCTTCGTCCAGGATGTCCAGCTCCGCCACGTCCGTGAGGCCGTTGTCCTTGGCCTGCTGGACGTGCATGGCGGTGGAGGAACGGCTGCCGCCGTAGGCGGTGTTGCACTCCACAATGGTGCCGTTTACCAGGTGGACAAGGTCCGCGATCAGCGCCGGGCGCAGGTAGTTGCTGCGGGTGCTCTCCCCGGTGGACATCTTGACGCCTACCTTGCCGGGAAGCTCCACCCCCAGGGCCTGATAGGCTTTGACGAGAGACTCAGGAGAAATATCGCTGATGAAATAGACGACGGGGGCTTCTTCGTCCTCCGTGCAGTAGGGCAGGGCCGCGGTGTCCAGGCTCACCCCGCCGTTGGTCACCAGGCTGTCCGCCAGGGCGGGAGCGCAGAGGAGGAAGATAGTCGTCAAAAGGGCACACAGTCTTTTCATGGTCCATCCTCCTTGATTTTAAATCTTCTGATTGCCTGTAGACCACACATGTTTTTCCCGGGCGTTCGCGGGCCTGTTCTGGGCCATGACGCCCGCCAGGGGGTGCGGCACATAGGGCGCTTCCAGATACGCGATCTCTTCTTCGGTCAACTCCAGGTCGGTCGCCTTGACCGCCCCGTCCACGTGATGGAGCTTTGTCGCGCCCACCACCGGGGAAGTCACCTTGGTCAGGAGCCAGGAAAGCGACACCTCCGTCATGGTTACGCCGCGCTTTTCGGCCAGTTCCGCCACCCGGTCAATGATGAGGCCGTCCTGCCGGGCAGTGGCATCATACTTAAATTTGGCGTATGCATCCTTTTTAAGCCTTTCGGAGGTTTCGCCGGGCCTGCGGGACAGCCTGCCCGCCGCCAGGGCGCTGTAGGGGGTCAGGGCGATGCCCTCCTCCTGACAGTAGGGGACCATTTCCCGCTCCTCTTCCCGGAAGATCAGGTTGTAATGCCCCTGTACGGAAATGAACCTGGCCCAGCCCTCCCGATCGGCGATGGCATTGGCCTTGGCCAGCTGCCAGGCAAAACAGTTGGAGATGCCGATGTACCGCGCCTTTCCGGCCCGCACCACCCGGTTCAGGCCGTCCAAAATGTCCTCGACGGGCGTCTGCCAGTCCCACATGTGATAGATGTACAGGTCCACATGGTCCATGCCGAGGTTCTGCAGGCTTTTGTTGATCATGCGCTCGATGTGCTGCTGGCCGGTGACCCCAGCTTCAATCTCCTCCTGGGTGCGGGGCAGGAACTTGGTAGCCACCACCACCTGGTCCCGCTTTGCAAAATCCCTGAGGGCGCGGCCCACATACTGTTCGCTGGTGCCGCTCTGATAGGCGATGGCCGTGTCAAAGAAGTTGACGCCCATCTCCAGCCCGTGCCGGATGATCTCCCGGGAGTGCTCCTCGTCCAGCGTCCAGGCGTGCTGCCCCTGGCCGGCGTCGCCAAAGCCCATGCAGCCCATACAGATGCGGGACACGGTCAGGTCGGATGCGCCCAGCTTGGTGTACTTCACGGTTTCATTCCTCCTTCACATTCAGCAGCTTTTGAAGGCACGCATAGGTCAGGTCATAGGCCGACTGATATACGTAAGGAATACCGGCCTGTTCCATGGCTTCCTTCTGCTTCTCCGTCACGCTGGTGTAGGGGTAAATGCCGTAGATGAAGGGAAAGAAGGCGTACAGGAACTGCTGCCTTGCGGCCCCGTCCATCTCCGGCACATACTTTTCCAGCATCCGGGTGACCGCATGAAGGGACGCACCGTAGGCCACCTTGAACTCCGCCAGACGCTCCGGGCGGGAATGGGCCTCCATATCGTACAGGTTCATGGACAAAAGGCGGAGCAGCCTGGGCCGGTCGGTGAGCGTGCGGGCGATGGTCTGGGCCAGCTCGGCGCGGGTCATTTTATCCCTTTCCCCCATCACCGCGTCCATGGCCTCCACCCACAGCTCGTACTCCTTCTGCAGCAGGGCCAGGAAGATTTCTTCCTTGGTTTCAAAATAGTTGTAGATCGAGGTGCGGGTGAAGCTGGTGGCCGCCCCGATCTCCTTGATGGTGATTTCCTTGAAGCTCATGGTCTCATACAGCTCCGCGCAGGCAGCCACGATCTCTTCCTTCCTGGCCGCCGTCAGCGCCGGGGAACCTCTGGACATGGGTCATCCCTCCAAAAAACATAACTGACACAGTGTCATCATTGAGGATGATAGCACAATGCTGACACTGTGTCAATATAAATTCGCGGTCCTTCCGCGCCTTTTTTTCCGCGGAGAAAAAAAGCAACCATCTAGGAAAAATGGTTGCCTATTCCACCCGTCTGAAAAAAGTGACCATTGTTTCGCGGGCTTTCCTTGTTTATACTCAGCCTGTAAAACCTATCTGACGAAAGGAGGCCAGGCGAATGAAGCCATCAAAAGGGATACCTTTGGCGGCGGTCGTTTTGCTGCTCTGCAGCATGATCGCCGGCGCATCCGGGGAAGCCATTCAGAAGGAGAATACCATGAAGGACTATGATTTCAGCGTCTTTACCAACGTGAAGATCACAGGGATACTCCTCTTTGAAAGGACAAGCACTTTGGGAATTCCTTGAAGGGCCATGTTCGGAAGATCATCTGGATGACCCGGTTTACAAACGAATGACGTATAAAAAAGCTATTGAGATAATCTGCAGAATGAGCGGGTGTTCTCATGTTCAGGAGATCAGTGGATTGCCGGAACAGCAGCAGTAAAAAGCTGATCCGGGAAGCTCGGAAAGCCGCTGTTTCCATCCGGCAGTTATCACGCCTCACAGGAATCAGCAAAACTAAAATAGAGAGGATAGCAAAAGAAAAAAACGGACTGAAGACAAGTAAACTCTCTCTTTGCCTTCCGCCAGAAAAACCAAGTCCACCCTTTCCCACCGGAAGCGATGACAGCCGCGGCAATGCAGGCCAGCGGCTTCTTTTATATCTGTTTTGAAATTTATTTTATTCTTTTTGTCTATTATACTTGACATCTCGGAAAATTTGTATTACACTCTCACTGTCGGATGGGGATACATGGCGCCGTATTCCTGCCGAATGAAAAAACGGAGAAAAAAACGGAGGTTACTGATATGGATACTGTCACCCGGATTATCCTGTGCGTTTTCATCCTCGGCGGAATCATTGCCCTGCTGTTCATGAACCGTTCCAAAGGCGCAAATTATGACGAGCGCCAGCTGCTTTACCGTGGCCGTGCCGTCAGCCTCGCCTTTGGCACACTGATCACCTTCCTGGGAATTGTCCTGCTGCTGAACACCCCGGATCTCCCCTGGCTGGATGTCCCGATGTTCGTTATCATCGGCATCATCCTATCCCTCACCGTCTTCATTGTTTACTCGATCCTGCATGACGCCTACTTCTCCACCATTACGAAAAAGGGATCCGGCGGCATTTTCTTCTTCATCATCGCTTTCCTGAACTTCTTCAACGGAATCCGCCACGTATTCAGCAATACCGCGGAAGACATCTACGACATCGTCCTGCCTGTCGTCATCGGCACCATGCTGCTGGTCGTCTGTGCCACCTTACTTTACAAGCGCCACCTGGACAAAAAGGAGCTGGATGAAGATTGAAAAACCTGAAGCTCAAAGCCGCCCGCGCGGCCAAAGACCTCTCCCAGGAACAACTGGCCGCCCTGTGCAAGGTTTCCCGCCAGACAATCAATGCGATTGAAAAGGGTGACTACAACCCGACGATCAACCTGTGTATTTCCATCTGCAAGGCCCTGGACAAAACCCTGAACGACCTGTTCTGGGAAGAAGAAATATGAGATCATCCACGAAAAATCCGGGCGGTTCATATGAACCGTCCGGTCTTTCTAGTGCGCCCGGCGGCGCACGTTTC
>DGRV01000103.1 GCA_002391225.1 Christensenella sp. UBA4379 | reverse complement strand
CATCATCCGCGTGGGCTCCGCCGGGGCCTATGACCCGGACCTCAAGGTCCGCTCGGTAGTGGCGGCCATGGGCGCCTTCTCCAATTCCGCCTACGGCGAGCAGTTCGGCTTCCAGGGGAACCTGTGCGCCTGCGCGTCCTATTCCCTGCTCAAAGCGGCGGAGGAAGCGGCGGGACGGCTGAACGTGCCGCTGATCATCGGCCAGACCTATTCCTCGGATACCTTCTATTCCGACCGCAGCCAAATAGACGTGCTGCGAAAGCTCCACGTCCTGTGCACGGAGATGGAAGCCTACGGCCTGTACCTGAACGCGGCCCGGGCGGGAAAAAACGCCCTGGCTCTGCTGACCATTTCGGATAACCTGAGCACCGGCGACATGTGCACGCCCCAGGAGGTGCGCGAAACCTTTACACAGATGATGGAAATCGCGCTGGAGATCGCGTGAGGCTGCTGGTTTCCGCCTGCCTGCTGGGCGTGATGTGCCGCTACGACGGCCAGTCCAGGCCGGATGAAAAGGTCCTGGGCCTGCTTAAAAACCATGTGCTGGTCCCGGTCTGCCCCGAGCAGCTGGGCGGCCTTTCCACGCCCCGCTGCCCCTGCGAGATCCGGGGGGACCGGGTCATGAGCCGGGACGGGGACGACCGGACGGCGGAATACGAGAAGGGCGCGCTGGAAGCCCTCCGCCTCTGCCGCCTGTTTTCCTGCGAGGCGGCGGTCCTCAAGGCCAAAAGCCCGTCCTGCGGCCTGGGCTGCGTGTACGACGGGACCTTTTCCGGTACGCTCCGGCCGGGCGACGGCGTGACCGCCGGCCTGCTGATTCAGAATGGCATTCCGGTTTATACGGAGCAAAATCTGCCCGGGGATTTTGAAAAAACAAAGTGAGATCTATGACGCATACTGAAATTACCCAAAACGCCCTGCTGGGGCAGGCGGTCGGAGACGCTTTTGGGGTCCCGGTCGAATTCATGTACCGGAAAGAGGTCCGATCCCTGAACCTCCGCGACATGGTCGGGAAAGAAGATAAGCTGCCGTTTTTCAGCAAGTGGGGGCACATGATACCCCGCGGCGTCTGGAGCGACGACACGTCTATGACGGTCGCCTCCATGGCTTCCATCATCAGTCATCACGGTCAGATTGACTGGGAAGACCATCTGCGCCAGTTCAACAGCTGGTGGACGGAGAGCAAATACTGCTGCCAGTACGCCCCCTTCGGCCTGGGCGGGAATACTTCTGTCGCGCTGCACTGGTATCGGATGGGCCGGCCTGCGCTGGAGTGCGGCGGCAAGGGCCTGATGGACAACGGGAACGGCGCCCTGATGAGGATTTTGCCGTTTTCGCTGCACTGTATTTTCCGCGGGATGGACACGGAGGAAACGGTCCGGGTCATTTCAAACGGGTCGGCGATCACGCATGGGCATGACATCAGCAAGATGAGCTGCCTGATCTGGACGGAATTCCTGCGCTCCCTGGCGGAGGGGAAGAGCCCGGACGAAGCGGTGGCTCATGTGGAAAGCCTGCCGTATGGCCGGTGGTTTTCGGAAGAAGCCCTCGGCGCGCTGGACGTGATCATGCGGAGGGAAACGCGCGCGCTGACCGAAAACGACATCGGGCAGACCGGCTATGTCGTCGATACCCTGTATTCAGCCTTTTACAGCCTCCTCCACGCCGACAGCTTTGAAGAAAGCATCCTGAACGCGGTCAACCTCGGCTATGATACCGACACGGCCGGCGCTGTGACCGGCATGGCGGCCGGCATCCTGTACGGGCAGGACGGCATCCCGCAGCGCTGGATGGACCGGCTGCGGAAGCGGGAGGAACTGGAACAGTACGCCAGGGACTTTGCCGCCTGTTATCCCGAAAGTTGAAAGGAGCAATTCGTTTGAAACAGCTGACCCGATTTTTCCGGCGGACAATTTGCCTGACGCTGGCCCTGTTCCTGGCCTGCTCCTGCGCCCAGGCGGCCCCGGGGCGGGATGTGAGAGACCTGGACCTCCGGGTCAATCAGAGCCTCAAGGCCTTCGTCAACCTGATGGGCGGGGCCTGCCTGCTGCGGGACGTAAGGGAGCTAAAGGAAAACGAAACGCCCTCCGATCCGCTGCTGGAGGGGGCGTTGCTGCTGGGCCTGTCCCGCGGTCTTCTGCCCAGGACGGACGGGGATGCCAATGACATGGAGGAAACCCTGACCGTATCCGCGGCGGAACAACTGCTGTCCGGCCTGTTTGCCTGCCCGGGCGGGGTCATCTTTCCCCAGATGCCCGGCTGCCCCTGTATGAAGCGCAGCGGGGACGAGCTGACGGTGAACTTTGACGGCGTGGAGGCTTCGACCTCCGGCGGCGCGAGGATCTTTTCCGTCCAGAAGGAGGGGAGCGTCCTGACCGTGCTGGCGGACGTCTACACCTCCCTGGCCTCCTGGCAGACGGACCCTCTCGTGGTGTCGGAGGACTGCCTGACTTGGGAATATACGGCGTGCTTCGTGCTCCGGCAGGAGACCGGCAATTCCGACGCCCTCTTTGGATACCGGCTGATTTCGCTGGAATCTTACCCGGAGTGGGCCCAGGGCTGCCTGGACGCGTGGCGCTCCGTCCGGAAGGACAGCTTTTCCTTTATCCTCCCGCCTGATATGGGCCACTGGAGCGAATCGGGGACCTGGGAGGAAGGAAACAAGGAATACCGCTTTGAAACGGACGACGGCGCCGCCGTGCTGACCGTCCGGGAGGAGCCGGCCAGCTCCCAGGACCCGCTGAACTGGATCCGCTCGGACTATCTGGCCGCCCATCCGGACGCCCAGGTGAAGCTGGAGCCCCTGCTCCACTACGCCTCCGCAGAGCGCTTAGGGGAATACGCCCTCGTCGTCGCTCCGGCGAACGGCACGGTGTACACGTTTCTTCTGAGCTTTCCGACAGAGCGGCAGTACGAATACAGCTTTGTCGGGGAAATGATCCGCAATTCCTTCTGGTGCCAGGGGGATTCGCTGGGCTAACCCATCTATTTTGGAAAGGACGAACCGCTATGAACCGTAAAATCGCCGCCCTGCTGGCGGCCGCGCTTTTGTGCCTGTCTTCCGTTTCCTGCCTGGCCTGGGGGGAGGATCCCCTCTGCTTTGGCGACCAGCCGCTCTATGCCTCCTATGACGACCAGGACCACCTGCAGATCAACGTGATCAAGGTGGACCAGAGCCCCAAGCTGGTCTATTTCGTCTGCGACATCCAGGTCAGCTCTCCGCAGGTGCTGAGCACGGTGTTTCACAACGACCGCGTCTTTGAGGCGGAGACCGACAAGCAGCGCCAGAGCCGGATGGAGAAAACCGCCATCCTTGAGACCATTGCCGAAAACCATCAGGCGGTGCTGGCGATCAACTGCGATTTCTGCGGCAGCCATGAAAACGGGATCATCATCCGCAACGGCGTCCTCTGCCGGGCGAAGACCACCAAGAAGCTGGACATGCTGATCATCGACCAAAACGGCGATTTTTCCCTACACTATGACCGCACCGGGGAAGACCCCAAGGCCTTCGCCCAGGAGCTGCTGGACCGGGGCGTCTGGCAGACGATTGAGTTTGGCCCGGCCCTGGTGGAAAACGGGGCGGCCCTGCCGCTGGACAACAAGACCCACGTCATTTCTACTCGCTCCAGCCAGCTGGAGCCCCGCACCGGTATCGGCCAGGTAGGGCCGCTTCACTACGTGATCATCGTGGCCGAGGGCCGGCGGGACGGCTATTCCGAGGGCCTGAGCCTGCAGAACTTCCAGAAGCTCTTCCTGGAGTACGGTGCCCAGACCGCCATCAACCTGGACGGCGGCGGGTCCACCAAGATCTGGTTCTACAACCAGGTCATCAACCAGCCCACGAGCCCGTCCAGGCAGGTCAGCGACGCGCTGATGTTTAAATAAGCACTGGGAGGGGGAATCCTTCCCCTATTATTACCTCCGGTTTCTGTAACAAACGCCTGTGATTTCTGAAAAACAGTTGCGAAAAAACGGGTTTATGTTATAATGATGAGGCTGCCGTTCCCTGTGGGACGGCGGAGAAACGGCGGAAAGGAGCCTTAAAACGGATGCGTTCAGGCGGCAGGAACAACCAAAAAGTAAAGAAAAAGGACAGCAGCAAGCTGGCGGTGCTGGCGGTGATGCTGGTGATCCTGACGGGCCTGATCGTCTTTCTGCCCAAGGAACCTATGGTGGTGGCGCGAAACGCCCAGGGCGGCGCGTCGGATGCCCGGGGCCTGGTGCTGACGGAAATCATGTCGGACAACGCCAGCGCCCTGCCGGATGAAAACGGCGCCTTCGGCGACTGGGTGGAAATCCAGAACACGGCGGAAGCGCCGATCAACATGAAAAACATCGGCCTTTCCAACCGCTCCGACAAGATCCAGTTCCTCTTTCCGGACATCACCCTGGACCCCGGCCAGAGGATCATCGTCTTCTGCGACAAGGTGAACCGGGACGATCCCGCGGGCACCCTGCACGCCAAGTTCAAGCTGTCCAGCCTGGGCTGCGCGGTTTTCCTGTTTGACCAGTACGGCGCGGGCCTGGACCAGGTCACGGTGCCGACGCTGAACGCGGACGAAAGCTACCAGCGCACCGCCGCCGGCTGGGTCAAGACCGACCAGTACGCCCCCGGCTATGAAAAGTCCGAGGACGGGCATTTCGATTATCTGGCCAACTTCACCCTGGAGCCGGACACTTTGATGATCAACGAAGTGATGCCCGTGCCCAAGTCCGGCCTTCGCGACGAGGACAGCGACCTGTCCGACTGGGTGGAGCTGTACAACGCCGGCTCCGCCACCATCGACCTGAGCGAGCTGGCTCTGTCCGACGACGAGCAGAAGCCCCTCAAATGGTTCTTCCCCAAGGGCGCGGTGATCGAGCCCGGCCAATACTACATCGTCTTCTGCTCCGGCAAAAACAAGATGCAGGCAAACGGCATCCCCCATACCAACTTTTCTCTGGCGGGCGAGGGGGAGACCATCGTGCTGACCACCCGGGCCGGCGAGCTGGTGGACCGGGTCACGGTGCCCAACATCGGCAAGGACGTCTCCTACGGCCGGGTGCCCAACGCGGATTACTGGGCCGTGTACCAGCTGGCGACGCCGGGCCGGCCCAACAACGCCCAGGGCATGTCGGACGCGGACCGCTACATGCGGTCCATCAACTATACCAACGTCTTTATCAACGAGGTGCTCGCCTCCTCCGACACGGTGACGCCGGCCAACGGAGAAAAGGGCTGCGACTGGGTGGAGCTGTACAACGCCGGCGCCGAGCCGGTGGACCTGAGCCAATACGGCCTGAGCGACAACCTCAACTGGCCGCGGAAATGGCAGTTTCCATCCGGCACGACGATTTATCCCGGGGAATATAAGCTGATCCGGTGCGATAAGTCCGTCAACTCAGGCTATGGAAACAGCCCTCACACCTCCTACGGCATCACCAAGGCCGGGGGAGAGACGATCACCCTGAGTGATCCGGAGGGCCGCGTGCTGGACAAGCTGTATATTCCGCCCATGCATACGGATGTTTCCTACGGCCGTTCTCTGGAAACGAACGGTTTTTTTTATTACGAAGCCCCGACCCCCGGCACGGCCAACGGCACCGGGTTTAAAGGGTACGCGGCGGTCCCCTCCTTCACGCTGGCCAGCGGTCTGTATCAGGGAAAGGTGGAGGTCGGCGTGAACGTCCCGGCGGGCACCGAGGTGCGCTATACCACGAACGGGGCGATCCCCACCATCGACAACGGCACGGTCTATACGGGCCCCATCACCCTGACGGATACGGCGGTCCTGCGCATCCGCGCCTTCCAGAGCGGCCTGCAGCCCTCCGACACGATGACGGCCAGCTACATCCTGAACACGTACTTCACTCTTCCGGTGGTCAGCCTGGCCATCGACCCGGAGGAGCTGTACAACGAGGAGGACGGCCTGTTTACCGCCGGCCCCGATCTGGATAAGTCGAAGGGCATCCCCTTCCGCAACTCCATCTACCGCAAGTTCGGCAAGATCCCGCGGCCGGCGTATATCGAGTTCTTCGATACCGATAACCCGGACACCACCACCTCCGCCGTCCTTTCCCAGGGCGTCAAGGTGGCCTTGGGCGGCGACTACTCCCTGGATATGCCGCAGAAGACGCTCAAGATCCGCGCCCAGGCCCGCTACGGGGAAAAGTATTTTAACTACCCCCTCTTCAGCGACCGGCCCTTTGAATACTATAAGTCCTTCAACCTCCGCAACTCCGGCAACGACTGCGTGTGGACGCGGTTTGCCGACGGCCTTCAGTCCCAGCTGATCGACCAGCTGGACACGGACATCATCCACCTGGCCTTCAAGCCCGTCATCGTCTACATCAACGGTTCCTACTTCGGCCACTACAACATGCGCGAGCGGAAGGACCGCTTCTGCATCGCCCAGTGGGAAGGCCTGGATATGGAGCTGGCGGACCAGATCACGATCCTGAGGGCGTCCTACACCGCGGTGCAGGGCTCCAACAAGGAATACAGGGAGCTGCTGAACACTGTCAAGACCCTGTCTCCCGGCACCCGGGCGGAGGACCTTCAGTACATCCTGGACCGGGTGGACGTGGACAGCTACTTTGATTACCTGGCCATCGAGATGTTCTTCGGCAACTCCGACATCGGTAACACGATGTTCTACCGCCTGCCCGGCGAGGGGCAGAAGTGGAAGTGGCTGATCTTCGACCTGGATTACGGCCTCTTCTCCTCCTCCTTTGACAGTCCCAAGTCCTACACCAAGCCCAAGGGCATGGGCGACAAGCTGATCAACAACACCATCTTCTTAAAGCTTCTGGAAAACGCCCAGATGAAGCAGAAGTTTATCGAGCGCCTGTCCTACATCTACAACACGCTGACGCCCAAAGTGATGATGACCAAGCTGGACGAGATCAAGGCGAAGCTCGAGCCGGAGATGGAGCTGCATTTCGACCGCTGGGCGCCCCTCAACGACAAGACGATCAACTCCGACTCGCCCCTGACCAAGGACAGCGCCAAGCGCTACTGGAACGTCCGCATCGACCGTATGCGGGATACCATCAACCGCCGCCACCATTTCCTGTGGAAGTACATCCGGGACGCCTTCGGCCTGAACCAGAGCCAGATGCTGACCTACTTCGGCGAACAGCCCGAAGACCCCCTGGCGAAAAAATAAGCAGCGCTCTGCCCAGAAGCAAAACCATTCATTACGCATTACGCATCAAGAATTACGCATGATTTGAGGAGGCCACAGCATGAACACCGTATCTTTCAGCGACCTGAGCAAAAGCGGCGCGATTTCCGACTGGTTTGCCGGTCAGATGAGCAGCTTTACCCCCATCCTGGTGGCGGCCACCCTGGCCGGCGCCCTGATCGCGGGGCTGATCATCTCCTGGGTGTACAAGAAGACCTACCGCGGGGTGCTCTACAGCCCGTCCTTTTCCCTGACGCTGATCATGCTGACGGTGGTCACCGCTCCGGTGGTCATGGCCATCGGCTCGGACGTGGCTCTGTCCATGGGCATGGTCGGCGCCCTGTCCATCGTCCGTTTCCGCACGGCGGTCAAGGAGCCGCTGGATACGGCCTACATGTTCTGGTCCATCACGATGGGCATCCTGCTGGGCGCGAAGATGTTCATCATCGCCCTGGTGGTGGTGATAGGCATTTCCGTCATCATGCTGGCCCTGAGCTTCATCAAGATGCGCAACCCCGGCGCTTATCTGCTGGTGATGCACTATGACGAGTACGCCCAGGACGACATCGAAGCTGCCTTGCGCCGGGAGGTCCGCAACTACCGCCTGCGCTCCAAGACCGTGACCCGCGCCGGCGCGGAGATGACCTACGAGGTCCGCCTGGAGCAGAAGAACGACCTGGTCGGCCGGATGCTGGACATCGAGGGCGTGCACGACGCCACCATCGTCGCCTGCCAGACGGAAACGGGGGCATAAGGTATGGCCATCCCGCTGAGGCATGAGCTGAAATACCTGCTCAGTCCCCTGCAGGTGGACGTCGTCCGGCGGCATCTGCAGCCGGTCCTCTCGCTGGACCCCCACGCGGCGAAAAACGGCGGCCAGTATTCCATCCGGTCGCTGTACTTCGACACCGCCTTCGACGATGCCCTGTACGACAAGATGAGCGGTATCTATTACCGCCAGAAATACAGGATCCGCATCTACAATTATTCGGACCGGTCCATCTTCCTGGAGTGCAAGAGCAAGTACGGGGACCTGATTTCCAAGCGCTCCCTGAAGATCCCCCGGGACCTGGCGGATCAGCTAATCGCCGGGGACCCGGACGGGCTGGAGAATACCAACTACGGCCTGCTGAGCGACGTGTTCCGGGAAATGCGCACCCGCCTGCTGCACCCGGTGGTCATCGTCGATTACGACCGGGAGGCCTATCTCCATCCGGCGGAAACGGTCCGCATCACCCTGGACAAGAACCTGCACAGCGGCCTTTCCCGCACCGACATGTTCAACCCCTACGTGCCGACGGTTTCCCCCTTTGACCAGCCCTGGACCATCCTGGAGGTCAAGTACGACCGCGTTTTGCCGCCCTATATTGCCGAGCTGCTTTCCTGGGCCGTTCCCGAAGCCTGCCGCAGCGCCGTTTCCAAATACACGTGGTGCCGCCGCTTCGAGGGCAAGGATGATATATAAGGGCTATACAGCCCTTCGCAAGGGGGTCTTGCGACCCCCCTGCGGACCCCCCCAACGCCTTTGCCTCTCGCACCTTCGGTGCTCCCGGGCGGCAAAGGCGCAATGAATGAATTTTTGCTCCCACGGGGCAAGCTCCGCTCCGCAAAAATTCTCCTCGTACCGGCAAAGCCGGTACTGCGGATTTCATTTGGAGGATGGCATCCTCCAAACCTCCTGCGAATGACTGATTCTTTGTAAATATGCTGATTGAAAAGGGCTGCTGCAATTTGTAGCAGCCTATCAAAATATGAAAGAGGTGTTTATCATGGCTTTTGCGGATCACAGGAAGAGACTGTATGAAACCCTGCCGGACAACGCGCTGGTGCTGAGTTTTGCCGGCGTGCCCCTGCACACCAATGAGGACGACTATCATTTCGAGGTAAACAGCCAGTTCTTCTATCTGACGGGGCTGGAAAGGGAGAACATGGCCCTGCTGGCCGTGAAGTCGGGCGGAAAGACGACGGAAACCCTCTTCATCGAACCGGCGGACCCCACCCAGGAGCGGTGGACGGGCAAGATGCCGACCCGGGAGGAGGCCTCCGCCCTTAGCGGGGTACAGGACGTCCGCTTCGTTTCGGACCTGAGCGCCGCCCTTAGCCGGGTGATGGGCCGGATGCGGATCGAATACGCCTATTTTGACCTCTACCGCTGCCAGGAAAATGACCTGACGGATATGAACGCCCTTAAGGCGGAGGACTTCCGGCGCAAATATCCCGCCGTGCTCCTGCGCGACCTGCACGCCGCCTGCGTGCCCCTCCGGGAGGTCAAGGACGAAGACGAGGTCGCCCTGGTGCGCCAGGCCATCGGCATCACCCGCCAGGGCCTGGAGCGCGTCATGCGGACCCTGAAGCCGGGGCTGACCGAATACCAGGCCCAGGCGAACTTTGAATACACCTGCCAGTATCTGGGCGCGACGAAATTCGCCTTTCCCACCATTTCCGGCGCGGGGAAGAACGGCTGCATGATGCACTACGTCACCAACCGGGCCGAGCTTCAGGACGGCCAGCTTCTGCTGATGGACCTGGGGGCCAAATACGGGAACTACTGCAGCGACATCACCCGCACCTTCCCGGTGAACGGGCACTATACCCCCCGCCAGAAGGAAATCTACAACCTGGTCCTCACGGCCAACCGGACGGTGGCGGAATACGCGAAGCCCGGCGTCACGTTAAATGACCTGAACGACGTGTGCAAGCACGTGCTGGCCGAGGGGCTGATCCGCCTGGGCCTGATCACGGACGAAAAGGACGTCGGCAAATATTACATGCACTCCGTCAGCCACTCCATCGGCATCGACTGCCATGACGCCTGCTTTACCGGCGACGTGCTGCAGCCCGGCTGGATCATCAGCGACGAGCCCGGCCTGTACATCGACGAGGAGGAGATCGGCATCCGCATTGAGGACGACCTGCTGATCACGCAGGACGGCTGCGAGGTGCTGAGCCGGGACATCCCGAAGGACCCGGAGCAGATTGAGTGGATTATGGCGGGGAGGGCATAAAAGCCTCGCAGGGGGGGCTTGCGGTCCAGGGCCTGCCGGCCCGTTCGTCGGTGAAAACAGGCCACCGGCCTGTTTTCCGGGCCCTCCTCACCCCCTCGCGGACACCCCCTCGGATTTGCCTCTCGTCCAGGGCCTGCCGGCCCGTTCTCGCTGAAAACAGGCCACTGGCCTGTTTTCCGGGCGCTGCGAACCCCGGGCGGCAAATCCGCAAGGTATGAATTTTTGCTCCCGCAGGGCAAGCTCTGCTCCGCAAAAATTCTCCTCGCACCGGCGAAGCCGGTACTGCGGATTTTCCTCAGAGGGCTCCGCCCTCTGAAACTCCTGGGAATTAGTGTGAAAACCTTGGTATCATCCTGTTGATTGCGTGATGAAACACCTAAGACTTTATCAGGTCCTGGCTGCGCTGTGCTGCCTGTGCGCTTTCTTATGCATGACGGCTTCTGTCGTCTACTCCTGTGTGCTCAGCCGGGATACCATGTATTCCGGCTTTGTGCTTTACGCCAGGACGGAGCATTTCGGTGTCGGGCCGGAGCGGTATGGGGATTACGCCCGGGGCATCACCGAGTACCTGGCCGGGAAAGGGGACCGCGTCATGGTTCCCGGGGAAAACGGGGAGAGCCGGGCTGCCTTCAATGAAAAGGAAAACCTGCACATGGAGGACGTCCGGGGCCTGATCCGCCTGCTGTCCGCCATCCGGCTGGGGACGGGGGCGGTGTTTCTGGGACTGGCCGCCCTGCTGTACCTGAAACGGGGCATGAATGGACGGGTCCTGCTCAGGGGCGCGGCCCTGGGGGCGGGGCTGTGGCTGATGCTGGGGGCGGTCCTGACGGCGCTGGCCCTGAGCGGGTTCGACCGCTTTTTTTTCAGCTTTCACAAGCTGTTTTTCCGCAATGACCTCTGGCTTTTAAATCCGCAGACCGATCTGCTCATTGCCCTGATGCCTACGCCCTTTTTTATCTGGTATGGGGGAGAGATCCTGAAAAAGCTCCTGCCGGTGGCCGCTCTGGCCGTCGTGCTGATCCTGGCGGCGATCCTTTGGACCCGCCTGCCGAATAAGGAAATGAAAACGAAATGAGTTACATGGAACAGGCCCGGGAAACCCTTTCCCGGCTGCAGCAGAAAGACAAGGTCCGCATCCTCGCCATGGAGACCTCCTGCGACGAGACCGCGGCGGCCGTGGTGGAAAACGGCCGGGTCATCGTGTCCTCGGAGGTCTATTCCCAGATCGACATGCACGCCCTCTACGGCGGCGTCGTGCCGGAAATCGCCTCCCGGGCCCACGTGGAAAAGGTGACGCCCGTCCTGGACGAGGCTCTGCGCAAGGCGGGGATGGCCCTCAGCGACGTGGACGCCCTGGCCGTTACCTACGGGCCGGGGCTGGTGGGGGCCCTGCTGGCGGGGGTCAGCTATATGAAGGGCCTGGCCTATGTGACCGGCAAACCGCTGGTGCCCGTCCACCACATCGAGGGCCACATCTGCGCCAACTATCTGACGAGCCCGGAACTGGAGCCGCCGTTTCTGTGCCTGGTGGTCAGCGGCGGCCACAGCCACATCCTGCACGTCCGGGACTACGGGATCTACGAGCTCCTGGGCTGCACCCAGGACGACGCGGCGGGCGAGGCCTTCGACAAGGCGGCCCGGGTGCTGGACCTGCCCTATCCCGGCGGTCCGCGGCTGGACAAACTGGCCGAACAGGGAAACCCGGAGGCCCTGCCGCTGCCTCATCCCCACACGGACGGGAAATATGATTTCAGCTTTTCCGGCCTCAAGACCGCCTTTTTAAACGCCGTCCATCATCAGGAACAGGTGGGCGCACGGATGGACAGCGCCGACCTGGCCGCCTCCTTCCGAAAGGCGGTCGTGGACATGCTGTGCGAAAAAACCATGCAGGCCGCGCGGGACACCGGCGCTGCCCGCCTGGCCCTGGCCGGCGGCGTTTCCGCCAACAGCCTGCTGCGCCGGCAGATGCAGGCCCTGTGCGACGGGGCTGGCATCCCGCTGTACATGCCCCGCCTGGACCTGTGCGGAGACAACGGGGCGATGATCGCCTCCGCCGCATATTTCCGCCTGAAAAACGGCGAAATCGCCGACCTTAAACTGAACGCGAGACCGGCGGCGAAACTATTCAGCAATGCTTAATGCGTAATTCGTAATGCGTAATGATTTGTGGGGTGGAGGATGCAGGGGGAAAAGCGGTATGAGCCGGTCATCCGGTTCTTTACGGAGGAAACGAAGGTCCTTTCCTGCATGTCCATCGCCTGCGGGACGAAGGACCGGGCCTGTTTTGCCTGCGGCGGGACGGCGGACCTGTCCGGCCGGCCCGTCGGGGAGGACAGCGTCTTTGACCTGGCCAGCCTGACCAAGCTGTTCACCGGCCTCCTGTTGATGCGCCTGTATGAGCAGGGAAAAATCGACCTGGACGCCCCCGTGACGAGGTACGCCCCGGCGTTTCGGAACCTGCCGGACCTCACCGTCCGCCAGACGGCCTGGTTTGAACGGGCCGTCAGGACGCCGGAGCGCGTCGACCAGGCGTCCACGAGGGAGGAAGCCCTGGCCCGGCTCTTTGCCGCAACCGCCGAGGAAAACGGCCCGCGGCCCTACAGCGACATGCCGGCCATGGTGATCAAATACGTCCTGGAGGGGGCGGGCGGGGCCTCCTATATGGACCTGCTCAGGCGGGAAATCCTTGTCCCCCTGGACATGGAGGAGACGTTCTGTTTTGTACCTTCCGAGCTTCGGCCCCGCTGCGTATCCACCGACCGGGAGCACCGCATCGAGCAGGGCCGCTACATCCTGCGGGACGGGGTCGCCCCCGGCACCCCGCACGACCCCAAGGCGCGGATCCTCTCCCTGGAGGGAGACGACTGCCCCGGTCACGCCGGCCTGTTTTCCACAGCGGGGGACATGATTCGCCTCTGTCAGGGCGTTTTGGCCGGGAAGGTCGTTTCCGCCGCTTCTCTGCGCATGATGGCGGAAAACCATGTCGGCCGTCCGCTGCCCGGCGGCGGATTCAGCCAGTGCCTGGGCTGCCTGTGCTACGTGCGGCACCCGGACCAGCATTTTTCGGAAACCCCGGTCTTCATGTCCGATACGGCCCTGGGGCTGAGCGGCTTTTCAGGCAACCACCTGGCCCTGGACCCGGAGCGGGGCGTGTTTGAATTCTACCTGGGGTCCCGGGTGCTGAACCGCCTGTCCGTCCTGGTTCCAAAGCTGGGGGAGACCATCCGGGATTACGGGCTGAACGGGGACGGCACCGGCGCTGTTCTCTGGCCGGACGGGGAGAAGGTCCTGTCCTCCGTCCAATATGTCTATTTAAAGGACGAGCATCTCCATCCTGTGACAGAAAAGCTGCTGGAAAACCTGCGGCGGGAACCAGTGGTACCCCATTCTATCCAACCCATGAATCGAGGTAAATCAGATGAAATACGGAGAATCCACCTTTGACATCCTGTACCTGCTGTTCGCCGTCGTCAGCGGCATGCTGATTTTGCAAAAGGCCACCAACAATACGGGACGGACGATGGGCTTTGCTACCCTGGTCCTGGGCTGCGGGGACGCCTTCCACCTGGTGCCCCGGGTGCTGAACTATTTTGTGGAAGGGGATTTCCAGGCGGCCCTGGGCATCGGCAAGCTGGTGACCTCGATCACGATGACGGTTTTCTATGTGCTGCTCTATTTTATCTGGCTGGGCTGGTACCGGGAAAAAGAAAACAAAAGCATGACGACGGCTGTCTGGGCCCTGGCGGCCGTCCGCGCCGCCCTGTGCCTGTTCCCCCAGAACGGGTGGCTCCAAAACAGCAGCGATCCCCTCTGGGGCATCATCCGCAATGTGCCCTTTGTGGTCCTGGGCGGGGTGATCTGCTGGCTGTACTACCAGAAGCGGGAGGAGGAAAAGACGTTCCGCTATTTCTGGATCTATATCCTGCTGTCCTTCCTTTTCTATATCCCGGTGGCGGTGGCGGCGGGCCTCGTGCCGATGCTGGGCATGCTGATGCTGCCCAAGACCATCTGCTACATCCTGATGGTCTGCGTTTTCTTAAAGGCAGTCCGCCGAGGCCGCAGCAAGGCGTGAGCCGGTTCATTTCTGCTTCGCGGCCGGGAAGACTTTGAAAAAAACAGCGAAATATGGCCTAAAAAGTGGCCAAACGCTTGACGCAGGCGGGGACATTGCCTTATAGTCATCAAAAAACGGGCGTTCGCACCCGGACTGAAAAACGGAAGCGTGATCCCGGCAGCCTGAGGCTGTTCAGGCTGAAGCATAAGCGATGAAAGAAAGGAAGGACCCGCACGATGAAGACCTATGATGAAGCTGGCGGACCTGAGCGTAAAGCTCGCTGAACTGAGCAAAAAGACCGCGACTGCCGCGGAGGACGCCAAAGTCGGCCGGGAATTGCTCAAGGAAGCGATCCGGGAAAAGATGGTGGACGCCAAGGGCGCCGCGGCCAATCTTGAGGAAGACATCCGCAACGCAGTACCTACTGGTACCTTTGTTAGAAAGCTTATGGTCGCATGGCTCAGTTGGTAGTACCTACTGGTACCTTCGTAGGAAAGCACATGGTCGCATGGCTCAGTTGGTAGGACACACTGTGGGTTCTACATTCACAACAGCCGCCGCGGTCGCCCAGATTCCCCGCTTCCACAGTATTTGGTCGCATGGCTCAGTTGGTAGTACCTACTGGTACCTTCTCTCGAATGAGAGATGTCGATGTGAACAGGTTGCTGGCAAGCCGTTCACTCGAATCCACGGAAAGCTCCCCTAAAAACCCGAACATATTAGGAGAGATTGTCAGAAACGTTCGGATAAGGTCGCATGGCTCAGTTGGTAGAGCACATCGTTCACATCGATGGGGTCACAGGTTCGAGTCCTGTTGCGACCACCATAAAACCTCGAAGGCATAAGGCTTTCGAGGTTTTTTCTGTCTCTCGGACAAGTACCCTCCTCCCCCTGACGAGGGCATAGCCACCATACTATTAGCTTCTCTCAATTATGTTCATTCGCGAACATTCTTTATTTTATGGTGTGCAGTTTCATTTTCGATGTTGACAGTTTGAGCGACCATCTCGTTCACTCGAATCGATGTGAACGAGTGCCCGGCGTCGATGTGAACAGCTTGCCCGTTTCGATGTGAACGGCTTGCTGGTTTCGATGTGAACGGGTGCCCTGCTCG
>DGRV01000022.1:36062-36229 GCA_002391225.1 Christensenella sp. UBA4379 | reverse complement strand
ATGACTGCGTGATCGTGGACGAGGCCCAGTTCCTGACCAAGGCCCAGGTGGAGGAACTGGTCCGCATTGTGGACGAGGAGCACATTCCCGTGGTCGCCTACGGCCTGAGGACCGATTTCCGCGGCGATTTCTTTGAGGGAAGCCTCTGGCTGATGGCCTGGGCGGAC
>DGRV01000022.1:0-35981 GCA_002391225.1 Christensenella sp. UBA4379 | reverse complement strand
CTGCTGGTGCGGCCGCAAGGCCACCTACAACGCCCGGCTCCTGAACGGCCGGGTGGTCAAGGAAGGCGAACAGGTGGTGCTGGGCGGCAACGAAAGCTACACCAGCCTGTGCAGACACCACTGGAAAACGGGAGAACTGGGAAACGCGAAGAGGTAGGAAGTAGGAGGGAGGAGATAGTAAGTAGGAGGTAGGAAGTAGTAGGTAGNNACGCCGACGAATGGCTGACCCTGGCCCTGGACTCCCTGTTTGTGCAGGTAGACGCGGTGAATGGAGACATACTGGCGTTTTTTGAGCCGGGCGGGAACGGCTGAGACGCAAATGCGTAATTCTTAATGCGTAATGCGTAATTTTCGCTTTCTGCTAATGCCTATTGCCTAATGCCTAATCCCTATTTCCTATTCCCTATTCCCTAATCCCTAATCCCTAAATCACTGGAAAATACTATACAGCAAAACACCGATGCACGCGATCCAGCCGGCGAGGAAGAGGATGGCGTGCTTTTTTTCTGCGTGGATGGCGATGTATTCGCGGATCAGCGCGCTGGGCCAGTAGTAAAAGGCCACGTGGCTGCCGATGCCGGTGCATTTGAGGCCGATGTCCCGCGCGCAGCGCAGGGCCCGGTAGACGTGGTAGTTGCTGGTGACCAAAGCGGTATATTTCCGTCCTTCCCGGCTGTCCAAAATGCGCTTGGAAAACAGGAGGTTTTCCATCGTCGTTGTAGACGCGCTTTCGGGCAGGATGTCCTTTTCCGGGATGCCCTGGGTGAGGAGATAGCCCTTCATGGCCTCCGCTTCCGGGATGGTCTCGTCCGGCCCCTGTCCGCCGGAGGGAATCAGCCAGGGCGGGGACGGGTCCTGCCGGTACACCTCGACGGCCTTGTCCAGCCGGTCGCGCAGGAGCTTGGACACCCGGCTGCCGTCCAAGAGGCCCGCCCCATGGATGATGACGTAGTCAAAATCCTTTTTCCTTGGGATGATCTGCAGAAACAGGGTGTAGATCATGAAAATCAGGAACGACACGGAGCCGTAGATGACCGACACACAGAACACCGCTAGCGTGACGGGGAGAAAGGCTTTTGGAATCAGGAGGGGCTGCACTTCATCGGTGGTGATCACACGCACGATGCCGGCGATAAAGACCGCCTCCCCGGCCAGGATGATCAGCCCGAGCAGCAGGGAGAGCAGCTGGGGCAGGCTCCTTCCTTCCCGCTTCATCATCACGATCCCGTTGTAGATCAGGAAAAAGGGGACGATCAGGATGCTCAACAGGATCGGGTACACGATAAACAGAACGGCGATGCGGCCGGCGGAGCCAAAGAGGTTGACCACCAGCGGAAACAGGGAAAAAATCGCCAGGAACAGGGCGTAGCAGTTTCTGTACCTGCTGCGGTCTTTGTGAAACAGGTACGCAAACAGGGACCAGCAGGCGAGCGAAAACCCGGCTGTCAAGAGGATGGTCCGCATCAGCAGTCCTCCTTCATAAAAATCAATCTCTGTCCGCGCTCAGGCTGAGCAGGGCGCTGGCCTCCGAGCTGACGGAAATCGTCCCAGAAGGGGCCGGCCACGCGGCGTTTCCTTCGATGGTGACGGGGCTTCCGCGAAGAATGGCCTCCGCGCCCAGCAGCAGCCGGCCCAGGGAGATATGGTAATCACTGGTGATGACGGCCAACTGCCGGACCTTCGGGAAACGCTCCGTCAAAATATCGAAGGTGAAGCGGGCGTTCTGACCGGTGGTCAGGGAGCGGTCCTCGGCGATCAGCCGGGCCGGGTCCACGCCGTGAGCGGCCAGCCATTCCGTCATCCTGCCCGCTTCCGTCGCGGCGGGTTCGCTGGAGGCCGTGGGCCCGCCGGTGCAGACGATCAGGGCATTTGGGTATTTTAGCGCCGCCGCCAGGGCGACAGTGAGCCGCCCAATCAGCTCGTCCCGAATCGTGCTGTCCGGGTTCAGCCGAAACCCAAGCACGACCAGGCACAGCGAATCATCCCCGGCCAGCCCGTCCGGCAGCTCCTCATGAAGGACAAGAGGAGCCTCCCACAGGTCCATGATGCGCTCCCACCGCTCCCCAAGCGTTGGGTCGAGGGCGTACAGCGAGGCCAGTGCCTGCTCATCCCGCTTCCCATTGTCGGCATAGGCATAGACCAGCTGCCGGATGAAGTCCCGGGGCTTGGGCGGAGGCGGAGCCGTTTCTTCCGCACAGCCGATATGCAAAAGGATCATCATCGAACATAGAAGAATGATGATATAGGTGAATATACGTTTCATTGTATACTCTCTTTCTTTTGTCCCCTATGCCTATTATTTCATCCTATTAAAATCCGCGTTCCTTTGCTCACCGGATGGCATAACTGCCCTCGGGAGCCGAATCATCAACTCGCTGCCGAAAAAAGCATGATCGGCAATGCAGGTCACACTTTCTCAAATGCGGATGGATTCAATCTGTTCCAGTTTTTGTGCTGCACTCTATCTCTTTATCCGATCCAGTCCTCAATCTTCAGATTCGGGACCCGGGAAAATTCCCCAGTGTTGTGCGTGACGACAGTGTAGCCCCGGGCCACGCCCTGTGCGGCGATTTGCAGGTCGTAGGGACCGATGGGCGTGCCTGCTTTTTCAAGCAGACGTCTGATTTCTCCCGCAGCGACGGCGTCTTCACTGTCAAAGGGAAGGATGGTGAGCGGCGCGAGAAAGAGCTTGATCAGATTCCTGTTCTTTTCCGGCCATAGGCTTTTGGCAGCTCCATACTCCAGTTCAAACAGTGTGACGGAGGACACGGCGATTTCCAAAGGGCTGTAGGAAAGGAACTTTTCCGTCACAGAAGGGATTCTGTTTTTCATCAGGGCGACGCAGATATTCGTATCGAAAAGGAGCATCAGAGTTCCTCCTTTTGCTCCACCTGATCCCAGGCAGGCTGGTTCCTTTCTTCCATAAAATCCTCGGAAAAAGAGCCGATGGCCTGGCGGGTCGGCATCCAGGGGTCATCGGCGGGAAAAGCAATAAACGCGCCGCCGATTTTCGTAATGTAATAATCCTTTTCGTTGGTACGCATTTCCTGCGGAATGCGCAGAGCTTGGCTGTTTCCGTTCTGAAACACTCTGGTCGGAGTCATCCTAAATCCCTCCCTAAATTATTGTACACACTAACTGTACACACGTATCTTACCATATGTCTGACCGGTTAGCAAGTACGGAAAGATGTTTTCCGTCAAATCAAAGGACTAAAAACCTCCTACCTCCTACCTTCTACTTCCTACCTACTTCCTAATCCCTAATCCCTATTTCCCCTCCGCAATCCTCAGCATCTCGCCCCTAAGATATTCGCAGATCCGGTCGCGTTCGACGTTGGGGTCGTTGTCGGGGTCAAAGTCGGTGTGATGGCCGAAGGTCAGGGTGCGGTTCTGCTTGTTGGCGTAGATGGGGACGAAGTGGCAGCGCTTGCCGGTCTTGCGGTAATACATGGAGCCGAGCATGGTAAAGCCTGTAAAAAAGTGGGAGACGCCGTTCAGGACGTAGCGGTGATCCGGCGTGTCGTCCGAGTTTTCGGGGAAGAGGAGGATGTTGTCCCCCGCCTCCATGGCGGTGACGCTCTCCCGGAAGGTCTGGCGGAGCTTGACGGGCTCGTTAAAATACACGGGAATGGCGTCCACCGAGCGCATCGCCCAGGAAATGATGGGGGCGACCCGCTTGGCCAGGGCAAAGCGCCTGTTTTCCGGGATGATGCGGAAGCGGGTGAAGGCCCCGTCCGCCGTGCGCCGGGCGATGGCCTCGTTGTCCATCATGTCGCTGATGACCCAGGGACGGAAGGAGAAGGGAATGTAGAGGTTCGTGACGATGGGGCCGTAGACCTCCCCGTGGTTGCAGACGAAGACGTTGACGGCATCGTCCATGGGCACCAGCTCCTTGCCGATGATGCGGTGGTAATAAAACGGCCGCATAAAGAACATGAGGATGCGGACGCCGTAGTGGCGCAGGGACCGGCGGACGATGACGCTTTCCAGCTGGGATTTGAGGGCGGGGTTTTCTTCGCCTTCCAGGTAGCGGTCGAGCTTCTGCCAGTGCAGCCGGTTCATCGGGAACATGAGACCGCAGAACAGGGCGGCGAAGACCAGCAGCAGGCAGGGCACCACCATCAGCGGGCGGAAACGGCCCGCCAGGGCCTGCAGGGAGTCGGGGAACTGGTTGTGGTTGAACACGCAGATCAGCGCCAGGCCCACCAGGGTCAACAGCTGGCCGCACAGGGAGGCGAACTCCACCTGGAAGCGGAGGGTCGCGTAATAGGACTGGGTCGGCTCGTGGCCCAGGGAAAAGGTGATGATCTTGCGGATGTTGTCCTCCATCCCCGTCAGCACGCGGACACAGACGCCCAGACCCAGGGTGCACAGCGCCAGGGACAGGTAGGCGTTCACCATCGAGGCGCTCAGGATGTTCATGGAAAACAGCACCAGCCCCAGGATCCACAGCGCCAGGCCCAGGTACAGGACGTTGGCCGGGTCCCGCCCAGGCAGCCAGTTGATGACCACGCCGGTCAGCATGTAGGAGACCCCCGTGCACAGCAGGGCCAGGCCGATGCAGTAAAACAGCTCGTAGGCTGTGCAGCCGATGAAGGTGTAGGTCATCAGCAGGGTGGCCTGCATGGCGGCAGTGATCAGCAGGGAGGTGCGGGTGAAGGTCTGGTAGGCGTGGACGCCTTTGAGCTGCTCGGTCTCCTCGCTGCTCAGGGTCGGGGCGCTCTGGTCCTGGTGGCGGGTGTGCCAGACCTCGATGGTCTCCAGCAGCACCCCGATCAAAAAGCCTGCCAGCAGGGACCAGGACTGCTGCGGCTCAGAGGCTGTAAAGAACAGCAGCACCGGAAGAATCAGGGCCAGCAGCTGGAACAGCAGCACGTAGCACAGCACCCGAATAGGCTTTAAGCCCTTGGAGACCCAGCCGGACAGCAGGTGATGCAGCAGCACCGGCCGGACGTTGATGTAAAACGTTGTCACGATGATCAGCCACAGCGAGGTGGAGGAGAGCGGCACCGGGATCGACGGCAGCAGCAGCATCGTGAACACGAAGGTGACGGAGAGCAGGATGATGGACGTCCGCTTCTGGGCCTGGTTCAGGGTGTGGAAGCGCAGTGGGTGGAGCCACCGCCCGTACAGCACCGCCGCCCGGGCCACCAGGTAAAACCCGCCCCCGGTCAGGGGATTGGAAAGCAGCACGCTGCTGAGCAGCATGCAGAACAAAAAGTGAAACAGCACCGTGGCCGTGCCCATCGCGGAAGGAAGGACCAGGCGGGGGGAGGGCTGTTGGTTGGTTTCCGGCATGAGGGATCCTTTCTCGGGTTGGGGATTAGGCATTAGGGATTAGGGATTAGGGATTAGGGATTAGGCAGTAGGCAGTAGGGCTGTTCGGTGAAAACTGGCCTGTGGCCAGTTTTCACCGAACAGCGGGCCGGAAGGCCCTGGATAAGTCATGAGGCAGCAGGCAGTAGAAATTACGCATTACGCATTATGAATTATGCATTATTCCATTACTGCAGCATGCTCATCTGCCTGTGATCCCCGACTGCGGGGGCTGTGGGGAGCTCCTTTTGTACGGACCTGGCGTGGGCGGCGCAGGCGCGGAGGAGGCTGTCCGCCCGGGCGGCGTCGGCGACGTGAATGGTGCCGAAGGGAAGGTCCATCGTCCGCTCCATCAGGTAGCGGATGGCCCGGAGGCTGTCCGCGGCCTCCTGCGGCGGGACGTCCTTGCCCTGAGCCATGTCCGCGCCGATTTTCAGCATCTGCCGGCACTCCGTCTGGTAGGCCCCGAACACCAGCGTAGGGATCCCGGGGATGGGAAGGAAGGCCCGCTCCTGCCGGGCGAGTTCGTCGGTAAGCGCGCAGAAGTCGTCAAAAAAGCGCAGGCGCAGCTCCCCGAACAGCACGGAGAGCACCTGCTCCCCTTCCGGGGTGGCGATCAGCTGCATGAGCAGGGCGCAGAGGTTTTTTTCCGCTTCCTGCACGGGGAAGGAGGCGGACAGAAGGAGGTTCAGCTTGTCCAGCGGGTCCTCCGTCTCGGCGGCGTCGCGGGCGTAGCGCTCATAGGCGCGCTCCGCGTCCGCCCGGCACAGGGCGGTCAGCACGTCCAGCTTGCTTTCAAAGTGATGGTAGAAGCTCCCCTTGCTGCAGTGCTGGTTCTCCAGAATGTCGTTGATGGTCGTGGCGGCGTACCCGCGGGTAAAAAAGAGTTCCTCTGCTGTTTTCAGCAGGGCGGCTTTCCGCATGTCCCCTTTGATCATGGCTGCGCTCCTTCTTCATTGTATTCGATGATCCGCTCTCTGGCGGGATAGGACGTGGTAAAGATGGTTTCTCGGCGGTATTCCCGGCCGGAATGGGTGTAGACCAGAAAACAGGTCCAGTCCTCCCCGGCGGCCTGCTCCTGAATGAGGAACCGCCGCCCGGCGGGCAAAGTGTTGTTGGGGCGGTAGATGGGCTCGCCCGGTTTGGTTTCTCCGGTTTTTTCAGCCTCCAGGCGGACCTCCTCCCCGGCATTCAGGGTCAGGCCGTACCATTCGATGGTGACATCCCCGGCGGTCCCGGCGCTGGTGCGGGGCGTGTAGTAGCACAGGATGCAGGCGGGCGTGCCGCTGGCGTTCACGAGGACCATGTCCTGCCCCTCGGCGATCGCCGCCTCCGTGCCAGGCGGGATCAGATTGCTTTTTTGCGGCAGGGAATAGCGGGTTTCCAGGGTCAGGCCCGCGCAGAGCCCCCCGTCCATGACCGCTGAGGCGAGCTGGGTGGGCAGGGGATCTTCTTCAAAGGCCCGGGGCGTATAGCCTGCCTTTTCCAGGACGGCCCATAAGGAAAACCGGTCCCCGTCCTGCACGACGACGCCGTTCAGGGCCTGGACGACGGCCTTAAGGGCCCGGTCCCCCTCTTTGGTGGCGGTGGCGACGGAGCGGACGTTCATCAGGCCGAAGCGGTTCATCAGGTCCGTTTTGAGGACGGCCGGCGCCGCGCGGGTCATGTGGGCCTGAATGGTTCCTTCGGTTTGGCCCTTGTCCAAGGCGGAGCAGATTTGCTTCACCAAGTCCTCCTGGTCGAGGGTAAGCCCGCTCTGGTCGTCGGTGTAGGAAAAGGTGCGGCGCACAAAGTCCACGTCCTTGAGCCTGGCGGAGACGGCGGGCGTATCCACCTGGGCGGCCAGACGGGCGGCGAAGGTCTCCACGTCCTCCCGGTGGTAGGAGGCGCTGGAGGAGAGGGAGAGGCCGTTTTGCTGGAGGGCCCGCACGGCGCGGCGGCGCTCCTCAAAGGGGCTGCTGCCCTCCTCCAGGGCGGCGCTGTCCCAGCTGCGGCCGGCGGCGTAGGCCTGGTCCAGGGCGTCGCTGACGCTCCTGGAATAGGAAATGTCCCCGGATGTAAAAAGGGCCTCCGTTCCGCCGACGCGGATGGTCAGTTTCACCTCGTCCGGGACGGCTTTGGACGTCCCGGACAGGACGTTTTCCGCCTGGCTGTAGGTCATCCCGCCCACGTCCGTCCCGTCCACTTTGAGGCCGGAAAAGAACCGGCTGCTCTGCAGGGCGTCCGCACCCGAGCGAAAGGCCATCCAGGGGGCCCGGTAGGAAAAGACTGAAAGGCAGAGGATGGCCAGCAGCAGGACGGACAGGGGAAACAGGACCTTCCAGAGAGGGGCCGCTTTGCCGCCTTCCTTCCGCAAAAGGGAAATCGGGCTCTCCCGGACGGGCTCTTTGGCGAGCTCTTCGGATACTTCCGCCGTTTCCGGCTCGTCGGGGTAGGGCACGGTCAGCGGGTCGTGATCCTGCAGGGTAAACGCCGAAAAAGGGGGAACCGGTTCTTCGTCTTCCATGGGTTCCCCAAAGGAATACGAAAACGGATCCTCCCAGCTGTCCTGCTGTGTGTCAGGCCTTTGCTCCCGCCCTTTTCCGGGCTGCTCTTTCACCCGCTTTTTCGCCTGTTTTTCCGGCCTTTTTACCGCCTGCTTCTGTTTCACAGCGCCTCCTCCGCACGATACAAAACCGTACCGCGTTCTGTTTTATTGTACCTCATTTGAGAAGGGAATGTCAATCGCCGGAGGGGAGAATCTTTGAGTGCCAAAAAGGGCGCAAAAACGCCGGGCCGCTGACAATTATTCGAGCGGCCCGGCGCTTTTGATGCTTCATTATTTTTAGGTTCGGTTCTCGCTTTCTTACAGGCAGTGATACCCCGCCTGTTCCAGCGCGTCCATCGCCCGGTCCAGGTCCTCGCCCTTGACCAGGATATAATCTGTGTTATAGGTGGAAACGGCGAAGATCCCGATCCCGTTTTCCGCCAGGATCCCGGAGATTTTGGACAGGATGCCGATCAGCGAAAAATCCAGCACCCCCTGGATGCGGAAGGCGCGCCAGCCGTTTTCCCGGGCCAGGGTGTTTTCCGGGGTGTCCTCCGTCCGGCACACCAGGGAAATCTCCTCGTCCGTCCGACATAGGAAGAACAGGTCCTTGGATACATCGGCGTCCTCCGGGCGGGCGAGCTTGCATACGGTCAGGGCGTCGGGCAGCTTTTTGAGTTCCATGGGTTGCTCCTTTTATTTAGTCAGATCCAGTTGTTGAAGGTCGCCACGGTGCCGATCAGGTTGATCGCCAGGCCGAAAAAGAACAGGGCCCGCGCGGGCTGCCTGAACCAGCCTCTTTTCGGCATCCAGCACAGCAGGCCGTAGAACAGCCAGGGGAGGACGTCCTTTAAATAGCGGTTGCCGAACTGCCAGCCCCCCAGCGTCCGGTGGGTGCAGAGAATCAGGATGTAGAAAAGGGAAAGGACCGGCAGCAGGAAACGGAGCCTCCGCCCCGGCTCCTCCGTCCGGGCAAAGAAGGCCCAGAGGATGGAAAAGAGGATCGGCAGGCTCAGCGGGTCGATCAGGCAGAACAGGGCTGTATCAAAGGTGGGAAAGGAGAAAACGCCGCCGCCCTGCACCTGCGGCAGCCGGAACAGCAGCGGGAGGTTCGTCTTCAGATAGTTCAGGCTGAACTGGCCCTCGGGGGAACGGGTGAACTCGGGCAGGTAGTTGTGGCCGAACTCCAGGACGTTCCCAAAACGCAGCCCATTGAGCAGCATGTAGCTGCCGCCCAGGACCAGAGGCCCCAGCGCCCAGTACCAGTATTTCCGAATGAGGGACAGGAGGGAAAGGCCGGGATCCTTTTCTCTTACCCGTAACACTAAAATAACCAGCAGGACGGGCAGGAAGAGGATCACTATCGGCCGGCATCCTACGGCGCAGGCCCAGTACAGCAGGCTCCTTCCTCCCCGGCCCCGGTCGGCGGCAGCGACGGCCAGCACGGACAGGTTAAAGCACAGCACCTGGGCGAAAAACCACACCGCCGGGGTCATGGCGATAAACAGGTAGCCGGTGCCCAGGTAGAGAAACAGAACCCAGAACAGGGCTTCCTGTCGGTGGCCCAGGCGGCTTTCCGCCAGACGGACGGCCGTCCAGACGCCGGCCAAGGTGAAAAACAGGGAAATCAGCCCGTCCGGCGTCTCCGTCCCAAAGAATAGGGCGAAGGGGAGAAGGACGTAGGAGGGGAAGGGGGGAAAGCTCACATAGTATTTGCCCTCATAGATGGCCAGCTCCAGCCAGGGATAATCCTGCCCCAAATCCAAACGGCCCTGCAGCCAGGCGTTGGCCTGCAGGGCGAAGGTGGGATATCCGTTTTTTTCAAAGCACCAGCGGCCGGTGAACATGGCGGCGGCGGTCATCACCGCGAGCACGCAGAAACAGGCGGTCCATTCCGTCTGATACCGCCTGCAAAAAGAAATGAGCTGAGCCCGGCGCCTCTGGAGGGTGGAGAGCAGAAGGGAAATCATCCGTTGCGTTCCAGGGCCTGCACGATCCACCCGCAGGCCATTTCCAGCGGGATCCGGGCGGAGTTGATGGTCAGGTCGTAGTTTTCCAGGTCTCCCCACTCCCGATCGGTATAGTGCCGGTAGTAGAGGGAACGCTTTTTATCCTTTTCTTCCAGCCGCTCCTCGATGGATTTGCCGGGGGTTTCCCCGTAGCTTTCCAGCACGCGCTGGGCGCGGTAGGCGTCGTCCGCGTGGACGAAGACGTTGAATACGTCGTTGCGCTCCCTCAGGATATAGTCCGCGCAGCGGCCGACGATCACGCAGGGAGACTTTTCCGCCAGCTCCCGGATGATCTTGGCCTGGGCGATATAGATCTTGTCGTAATTGGACATTTCCCCGGGTCCAGCGGCGACGCTGTGGGACAGGGCGAGGTTAAACAGGAAGCTGTGGGTGGTGGAGGCGTATTCGCCGGCTTCCCGGACAAACGCGGGCGAAAAGCCCGTATCGGCCACCGCCTGCTCGATGATTTCGGAATCGTAGAACGGGATCCCCAGCTTCTCGGCGACCAGATGGCCCAGCGTATGTCCGCCGGCGCCGAACTGCCTGCTGATGGTCACGATGCGGTATGCCATAAAAGACGACCTCCCTTTTCCGGACGGGTCCGGATCATGAACGTCCGGTGTGTTCTATTGGAAATCAGGCTTGGAGAATGTCCTGAACCTGTCATGATTATACCGTATTTTTCCCAAAACGTCAACAGTTTTGGACGCAACCATCGGGTGCGGACGTGTCCGGCAACCATGGAGAGCCGCTTGTCCCCGCTTGCCAGGGCAGGCGGTTTCTGCTATGATAGGGGAAAACAGCGGGCGGCGCGGAAGCGGCCGCCGGACAAAGGGGGGATTTTCGTGGTCCTGTCGGTAAAACGGAAGGGGAGAGGGTCTGAAAAGTCGCTGCGGGGCCTGATGATCGGGCTGGCCGTCCTGTTTCTGCTGGGGGGTATCCTGCTGACCAGGGGCCTCATGCTGCCCTGCCTGCTGATGACGGGGGCGTATTTCTGGTACAGCTGGGCTTCCAGGCGGGAGTATGAATACACCATCGAAGACGGGCGGATGCGCATCGAGCGGGTCTCCGACCGGGGAAGGACGGTGCTGCACGACTTCTCCCTGGCGGATACGGAGGCCCTGGCCCGGCCGGACGACCCCAGCGTGGCCCCGTATAAAAAAGGCGGCCCGGAAAAAATCCCGAAATACGATTATACTTCCTATAATGAAAATACGCCCTACTACACCATGATCGTCAAGGAGGACGGACAGAAGATCAAGCTTTTGCTGGACCTGAACCGGGAGGCGATTTCTCTGATCCGCAGCGCGTGCCCCGGAGCGGTCCGGTGCTGATGAAGCAAATGATTGCATACGCAAATAAATGTTTGCGATAGCTGGGAAATATGGTTGACATTTTCCCAAATCGATGATATGATCAGGGCAAATGAAACGGCATTGCCGTTCAATGACAAGGAGGAGATTTCTTATGATCAAGAAACTTACTGCGCTCCTGATGGCCCTGTGCCTTCTGATGGGCGTAAGTTCCGCGCTGGCTGAAAAGCTGACGGTCACCGCCTGGGACGCCAATTTCAACGGCAACGCCCTGAAGGCCGCCTATGAAGACTACAAAGCCAACGTCGACCCGGACTTCGAGCTGGAAATTAACATCGTCTCTGCTTCTGGTGACGTGGAGCAGGCGATCACCACCGCCGGCGCCTCCTATGACTACAGCAACCTCTCCGACATCGTCCTGTTCCAGGATCATTTTATTCAGAGCTTCGTGATGGACTATCCGGATGTCTGGATGGACCTGGAAGACGCCGGCATCAACTGGGACGACTTCGGCGCTGAAAAGCTGAGCTATTCCACCGTGGACGGCGTGCACTACGGCGTGCCGGTGGACAACGGCACCGCCATTATGGCCTACCGTGTCGACCTGCTGGAGCAGTGCGGCTACACCATCGCTGACATGACCGGCATCACCTGGGACAAGTTCCTGGAAATCGGCAAGGAAGTCTATGCCAAGACCGGCAAGGCCCTGCTCTCCATGGACGGCAACGGCAACGACCTGCCTTATATGATGCTCCAGTGCGAAGGCAAGAGCCAGTTCAAGGACGGCAAGCCCTACATCACCGAAAATGAAGACCTGGTCAAGATCATCACCCTGATCTGCGACATGGCGAAAGAACATGTCCTGATCCTGGCCAACGACTGGACCGGCTACACCAACGAGACCATCATGCAGGACCAGGTCGCCGGCGTTTTCAACGGCAACTGGATTATCCCCACCATGAGCCAGGTGACCGACAATGCCGGCAAGTGGGAAATCACTTCTGCCCCGACTCTGACCGGCGCGGAAGGCTACGCTGCCAACGGTGGCTCCTCCCTGTACATCACCGCCAACTGCAAGAACCCCGAGCTGGCCAAGAAGTTCCTGGCCTACACCTTCGGCGGTTCTACCCAGACCTATGACAACGCGCTGCGCACCGGCGGCGTCATCGGCTGCTCCATCAGCGCTGCAAAATCTGACGTTTATACCGAGGGCGTGCCCTTCTTCAACGGCCAGGCTGTCTACAGCAAGATCGTCGAAATGGGCGCTTCCGTCCCGATCGTCGAGCAGAACGACTATCATTACACCTGCCGTACCGCGATTAGCAATGCTATCGTCAACATCATCAACGGCGCGGACGTGATGGAAGCTCTGACCAACGCTGAAAACGAACTGAAGTTCGCCATGGGACTGTAATCCGTTTCTGATGGCCTGACTTCAAAGCGCAGGGAACCGGGCCAGCCCGGTTCCCTGTTGATTTCACTATCGACAAGGAGCCGACAGACGATGCAGAAACAAAAAAGGCTTGGCCTTCTTGCTAAGCAGAAAGCTGCGGGATGGGGCTTCCTCACGCCTGCTTCCCTGCTCATCTTCGTGATGAGCTTTTACCCCATGGTGCAGGCGTTTATCACATCCTTTAAAACCGGCTCGGCAGCCAGGCTGCAGTGGGCGTCCCCCATCACGTACAACTACACGCGCATGTTCCAGGACACCGTGTTCAAGACGGCCATGGGGAATACCTTCCTGTACCTGATCATTCAGGTGCCCATCATGCTGATCCTGGCGATCCTGCTGGCGCAGCTGCTCAATAACAGGGACCTCAAGTTCCGGGGCCTCTTCCGCACGATGATCTTCCTGCCCTGCGCCACCGCCCTGGTCTCCTACGCCCTGATTTTCAAAACCCTCTTCGCCCGCGAAGGCTTGATCAACTCCATGCTGATGGGCCTGGGCATCATCAAGGAAAACGTCGACTGGCTGGGCCAGTCCACGACCGCGAAAGCCGTCATCATCATCGCCCTGCTCTGGCGGTGGACCGGTTACAACATGGTGTTTTTCCTGGCGGGCCTGCAGAACATCGAATATTCCGTTTACGAAGCGTCCACCATTGACGGGGCCAACGGCTGGCAGACCTTCTGGTCCATCACGGTGCCGTTGCTCCGCCCGGTCATCGTCATGACGGGCATCATGTCCATCAACGGTACCCTGCAGCTGTTTGACGAATCCGTCAACCTGACAGCCGGCGGGCCTTCCAATTCGACGATCACAATGTCCCATTACATTTACAACAACGCCTTTGTGGGCAAGGCCAACTTCGGCTATACCTCGGCGCTGGCCTTCGTCGTGTTCATCCTGGTGGCCGTTCTGGCGGTCATCAATCTGAAAGTGGGTGATACACGTGACTAAATCGGTTTCCGCCGCCAAGGGCTCCCAAATCCAAAGAAGGCTGATTCCCAGCTACATCTTCCTGACGATCGTGTCCATCTTCTCCGTGTTCCCGCTGTTCTGGATGGTCACGGCCGCGACCAACACCTCTCTGGAGGTCGCCCAGGGCAAGATCTGGTTCGGCACCAATTTCGGCCAGAATTACGCGAACCTCATCGCCCAGGACAACCTCTGGCAGGCCATGGGCAACTCCTTCCTGTACGCCATCGTCCAGACCCTGGCCAGCCTGCTGATCTGCTCTCTGGCCGGCTACGGTTTTGAGCTCTATCACGACAAGGGCAAAGACTTCCTGTTCGGCGTCCTGCTGCTGGCCATGATGGTGCCGCAGGTGGCCACCCTGGTGCCCCTGTTCACCATGATCTCCAGGATGAAGCTGCTCAATACCGTCATCGCCTTCATCCTGCCCGCCCTGTCGACCCCGTTCCTGATCATGATGTTCCGCCAGAACTCCCGCAACTTCCCCATTGACACCATGGAAGCAGCACGCATCGACGGCCTTTCTGAAATCGGCATTTTCTTCAGGATGTACTTCCCCATGATGAAGAGCACCTACGCCGCCGCCGCCGTCATCGTGTTCATGAACGCGTGGAACAGCTACATGTGGCCGCGGACGGTCATGAAGGGCAGCGCCGTCAAGACCATGCCGATCCTGATCGCCAACATGTCCAACGGCTACGCGGTGGACTACGGCATGCTGATGCTGGGCGTTCTGTTCTGTTCGCTGCCGACCATTCTGGTTTTCTTCATCCTGCAGAAACAGTTTGCCGAAGGCATCACCGGTTCTGTCAAATAAACCTATCTATCAAAAAACGGCCTGCCGGGATTTCCCGCCAGACCGTTTTTTACAAAACTGAAGGAGGGACCGACCATGAAACCAGTTCTTTCTTTGCTCATGGCCCTGGCCGTGACGCTGGCGCTTTTGCCGGGCGCTCTGGCCGAAGGCGAAGCTCCCGCTTTCTCGGTATTGACCCCGCCCAGCTATGAAACCGCCGCAGGCCGCCGCTATCCGGTCCTCTACCTGCTGCCCCAGGACGGCTTTGCCGAGGACGACAGCGGCCTGTGCGAGCTGCTTTCCAAGCAGATGGCCGAGCACGCCGGCATGGACATGATCATCGTCCGTCCTTCGTTCCAGGAGGGAGACGATCTCCTCAGCGTGATGAACGATGTCGTCGCCCGGGTGGAGGCGGAATACCGCACCGTGGCGGAGCCTGCCTGCCGCATCGCCCTGGGCACCGGGACGGGCGGTTATCTGGCCTACACCCTGCTGCTGGCAGAAGGCTCACCCTTCGGGGCGGCCGCCAGCATCCGGGGCGATTTTGCCAGCGAAGCCAACCCCTGGCTCCCCGTCTGCGGCTCCGTTTTGGAAAAAATGGAGGCCCTGCATGCCGCGGATGAAAAGGCCATGGACCGGTTCTACACCTACATGGACGCCCCGGTGGACGACGCCTGGACGGACCTGCCCGGCTCCACCGACGACCTGGGCGCGCTGATGATCGGCTACGGCACCGGCAGCGCCTTCCACGAGTTCACCGTCCGTCCGGGTGCCTATGATGAGGCCTTTGCGGAAGAATCTGTGAAGCGGGTGCTGGCCCGGATGACGTCCCGCATCCTCTCCGGCGTGGCCAGAGGCACCGTCCGCCTGGAAAAGACGACCCTGACCGCGGACGACGCCGAAGCAAAAGCAATCTGCACAGTGACCGTGACCGACGCGATCTCCCGCTTTGCAGAGGGAGAGCTGCCGCTGATTATCAGCCTTCAGCTCCAGGACCCCAAAACGGGGGAGGACCTGGCTTCCGCGGGCGTCTGGCAGACGATCCCGGGCCCGGGAGACTACACGGAGGAGCTGACGTTGACCAACAGCGTAAAAGGAAGCTCGGCCGAAGTCAAACTGTCCGCCACCCTGTTTGACACCAACATCGACCTGGGCAAAGCGACCCTGATCCGCGCCCAGGCCCCCGTGATTGACGGGGACTACCAGCAGATCGAGCTGATGGGCGACTGGTATTTCCAGTACGTCGGCGCGCAGAAGGTGCTGGACGTGAGCCAGCTTTCCAAAGCGGACTATGAAGCCTGGTCCGTCGTGCAGCCCGGCCTGGGCAACTGGGAAAAGGGCTATGGCAACATCAGCGACGAAAACGTCGTGTCCGGCTACGGTCCCGACTATTTCAACTTCTTTATTACCGGCAGCGGCTACTATGTGAAGAACTTCACCGTGCCCGAGGACTTTGACGCCAAAGACCTGGAACTCGCCGTGGGCTATGTGGACGACCGCTGCGAGGTCTTCCTGAACGGGCAGCGCGTCGGCGTGACCGGGATGGACGAAAAAGGCCAGCCGACCGGGGAAACCACCTGGGCCGTGTTCAGCCACTATCCGATCGACCCGGCCCTTTTGAACATCGGCGGGGAAAACACCGTGGTCGTGCGGGCCTGGAACGACCTGCCCTTCGGCGCGGGCGGCTGGTACGGCGGCCCCATCGGCCTGTACAGCCGGACCGCCTTTGACAGCCAGTACGGCGAAGCGGCCAGCGAGCGCTTCTTTGAGGAAAGCTTTGCCTCCGCCTGCGCGGCCAGGGCGGCCGGCGTGGAGGGCACGGTGGAAAACAAATACCTGATCTACCTGCCGGAAAGCTACTCTACCTCCGAGCGCCATTACCCGACGGTGTACCTGCTGCACCAGTTCAATTCCGACCATACCTCCTACCGCACCGACCATGTGGACGCCCTGCTGGACGAGGGCGTCAAGGCAGGCCTGTTTGACGAAATGATCGTGGTCATTCCCAATTCCAGCGAGGAGAGCTGGTGGCGCGGGGACTGGGAGAAAATGATCACAGACGAGCTGGTCCCTCTGATCGACAGCAAATACCGCACCATTCAGGACGCCCGCTTCCGCCTGACCGCCGGCTGCTCCATGGGCGGCCAGGGCGCGGCGGCGGTGGCCCTGCGCAACCCGGATATCTTTACCGGCATGGTCTCCTTCTTCGGCGCCTTCAGCTACGGCGGAGAGAGCAGCCCCAACGCCATCGCCGCGGCAGAGCCGGCGGAGTATCTGAAAAACTACGCTCTTTACTTCATCTGCGGCAATCAGGACAGCTACGGCTTCGGCCGTCCCGCCATTCAGCTGCACCAGCAGCTGGACAAGCTCGGGGTGGAGCATGGGTTCTTTATTGAAAATGGCGGCCACGACAGCGCCTTCTACGTACCATTCTTCCAGCAGGGCCTGGCCTATGCCCGCAGCCATATGTACAAGACCGACGAACAGCTGGATGGCCTCTTTACCGGCATGCTGAGCATGAAGGGGGACACCCTCAAGGCGGAGCTGACGGCTGATCCCGCCATTTCTGGATATCAGTACACGGCCCCCGCCTCCTCCTATACGAAGCTCGGGACCCAGCCGCTGAACGCGGTGCTCACCGTGCGCTTTAAGCAGAACGGCGAAACCGTGGCCATCCTGAGCGGCAACGCGGGGCTGACGGCGGAAAACAACACCCTGACCCTGGACCAGAAGGTGGCGGAGGTGCTGGATGTAAACCAGAACTGGAGCGCGACCCTGGAAGCCGCGGTGTTGGACCGCGTGATTCCGCTGGCGACGCTGGAGGTCAGCGTAAAGTAACACGAGCTTCTGATTTCTCCTGCGGCCGGGCCGAAACCGTCTTCTCTTTGGACGGGGGCCCGGCCGCTCCTTTTTGCCCGGAGCTTGGGAGAAATGTAAAAATTCGCTAAAATGACACAGGAATGTAAGATGTAACCTTTCTCCGGGTGATTGACGAAACGTTAAAAAAGGAGTAAAATAAGATAAAAGCCGGGTTCTCCGGTTAAACTCTGGAGAAGAGAGAGGGTTTTTGAAATGATGAAAAATAAGCTGAATGCTGTCCGGACGCTGAGCCTGGGCCTGGCGCTGCTTCTGCTGCTGGCCATTCCCGCGGGCGCTTTCGCCGAGACGGTCTCCGTTCGTATCCCCAGCAAGCTGGGCAACCTGTCCCTGCCGGAAATGCCGGATCCCCTCCAGCTGTACACCTGGACGGACAGCGTGGCGACCTACGGCAACAAGCAGGATCCCAAGGATCCCTGCCCCATCCTGGCGGTGAACGACGCGATCATGCACCTGCAGTTCTCCGAGCAGCCTGATTTCGCCGTTGCCAGCTGGTACATGGGCAACGAGAACATCAGCGTGGGCGCGGACGGCTATGCCGAGCTCTCCACCGAGGGCAGAAGGGTTCAGGCCGGCTTCACCTGGGACGGTGTGACCAAGGAAAAAGACTGGTTCATCAAGGCCGGGAAAGACGGCGTGACCGCCGGCTATACCAACAGCGGCAAGGTTCGCTTCATCGAGTACACCGTGGACGGAGATTTCTTTGACACCGGCATCGAAGGCGCTCAGACCACCTTCCGCTTTGAGCCGGTCACCATCGACGGCGATTACTATGTCTACAATCCGCAGACCAAGAAGATGGAAAACCAGAAGGGCAAAGTCCGTGACGCTTCCTCCGAAGATGGTTGGAAGCATTGGTACTACACCAACTGGTATATCCCGACCATCACCGTGGTGTATCCGGCCGGCAGCGGGCTGACAAAGATCGTCGCCGAATACTGGAACACCGAAAAGGCCGCCCTCAAGAAGTTCGCCGTGCAGTATGCGCCCAAGGGTACCTACACCTGCTCCTACCGCATGACGGTGACCAAGACCCCGTATGACACCATCGCTCCTTACGCCCGGACGATCCCGGTCAACGACACCCAGACCATCCGTGTTTCCGGATATTGATTTGCATCACGCCGGGTCAGACGTATTCTGACACCGGACCACAGCGCGGGAGTATCTCCCGCGTTTTTTTTAATGCTGAAAAAGTTTGACTATCTTTCACCTTGAATATGGCTAAATCGTGTCAAAGCCGCTTGCGGCTTTGCATTTTTGCACGGAATATGGTATTGTATGAGGGAAGTTCCCGGTTCCGCCGGACCCGGGAAAGGAATGGAAAGGACAGGGTTTGGAACATGACAGAATTTCACGCCACGACCATCTGCGCCGTTCACCGGGACGGCCATACCGCCATCGCCGGGGACGGCCAGGTCACCATGGGAGAGCATACGATTTTCAAGGCCAATGCCCATAAAGTACGCAGGATTTTTAACGACCAGGTGATCACCGGCTTTGCCGGCACCGTGTCGGACGCTTTTTCCCTCTGCGAGCGCTTTGAGGAAATGCTGACCCAGGTGGGCGGCAACCTGGAGCGCGCCGCGGTCAACCTGGCCCAGGAATGGCGGATGGGCAAGGCCGCCCGCCAGCTGGACGCCATGCTGATCGTCGCCGACAAGGACAGGATGCTGATCCTCTCCGGCACCGGCGAGGTCATCGAGCCGGACGGCGGCGTCGCCGCGATCGGCTCCGGCGGCAACTTTGCCCTGGCCGCCGCGCGGGCGCTGTATGAGAATACCGACATGAGCGCCCACGACATCGCGAAGAAGGCGCTGGAAATCGCCGCGTCCATCTGCGTGTATACCAACGACAACATCATCGTTGAGGACATCTGAAGGAGTTCCGTATGAAAAACGAGCTTTCTCCCCATGAGGTAGTCAAACAGCTGAACCGCTATATCATCGGCCAGGACGAGGCCAAGCGGGCGGTCGCCATCGCCCTGAGGAACCGCTACCGCCGCGCCCAGCTGCCAGAGGAAATGCGCGAGGAAATTACCCCTAAGAACATTCTGATGATCGGCCCCACGGGCGTGGGCAAAACGGAAATCGCCAGGCGTCTGGCCAAGCTGGTCGAAGCGCCGTTCATCAAAGTGGAAGCCACCAAATTTACCGAGGTCGGCTATGTGGGCCGGGACGTCGAGTCCATCATCCGGGACCTGACGGAAAACGCCGTCCGCATGGTGCACGACGAGTACGCCGCCAAGGTGCGCACCCGCGCCCAGGTGCTGGCGGAGGACCGGCTGCTGAACATGCTGAGCGGCGTCCAGAAAAAGAATTCCAGCCCCTTTGACTTCCTGCTGGGCAGGAACAACGCCAGCGCCCAGCCCCAGCAGACGGACGAAGAAAAGCAGGCCCTGGCCCGCCGCAAGGACGACCTGCGCGACCAGCTCCGCAGGGGAGAGCTGGAAAACCAGGAGATTGAGATCGAGGTGGAGGAGCAGGCGCCCCAGCTGGAGGTAGGCGGCGCTTCCATCAATATCGGCGATATGATGGGCGGCATGATGCCCAAGCGGACGAAGATGCGCCGCGTCAAGGTGCACGAGGCCCGGGAAATCCTGATCGCGGAGGAGTCCGACAAGCTGATCGACGAGGACGCCGTCAAGGAAGAGGCCGTCCGCCGCACGGAGCAGAGCGGGATCGTCTTCCTGGACGAGATCGACAAGATCGCTGGCCACGGGACGACCGGCTCCGGGCCGGACGTATCCCGGGAAGGCGTTCAGCGGGACATCCTGCCCATCGTGGAGGGCAGCACGGTCAACACCAAGTACGGCCCGGTGCGGACGGATTTCATGCTCTTCATCGCAGCCGGCGCTTTCCACGTGGCCAAGGTGACGGACCTGATCCCCGAGCTGCAGGGCCGCTTCCCGGTCCACGTGCGCCTCAGGTCGCTGACGGAGGAGGACTTTGTCAACATCCTGACCAAGACCGATAATGCCCTGACCAGGCAGTATACCGCCTTGCTGGAGGTGGACAAGGTCCACCTGACCTTCGAGGAAGGGGCCCTGCGCGAGATCGCCCGGATCACCCTGCGCGAAAACGAGTCCGGGGAGGACCTGGGTGCCCGCCGCCTGCACGGCATTTTCGAGGAGCTGCTGGAGGACGTCTCCTTCAACGCCGCCGGCGGGGATATGCCGGATGTCTACCTGACCATCACCGAACAGTACGTCAAAGACCACCTGAAGGCCGAAAAAACGCTGGATACGAAAAAATATATCCTCTAATGCAAAAAGGACTGCTGTGACGGCAGTCCTTTTTCAATGATATATCCTTTTACAGAAGGCGGTTATTCCTCGATGGCGTCGATTTTCCGGAGGAAGTCGAGGATCCGGTCCACGTCCTGGGCGACCACCTCGCGGCTCACGCTGTACTTCTGGCACATCGCGTCGACGATCTCCTCCTTCGTGGTCTCGTTTTTCAGGCAGTCTACGATAAAGGCGGCGGTCCGGTTGCTGCGGACCACGCCGCTGAAGGCGTCGCTGCCCACGGGCACCAAAAACTGAGTGTCTTCTACATTTTGGGTGATAAATACAGATTTGAGCTTCATAGGTAACCTTTCTTTCAGCAAAGCTGCGTATTCTGATCCTGGAGTTTTCCCAGGCGCATTTCTTGAAAGACCCCCTGCACTTGCAGGTCCCGGATCTCCCGGCAGTGGGTGTCCTTCACCGGACAGGCGGCGAAGGGGGTGCAGAGGGGGAGGTAGGGGCAGGCGTGGCAGTTATCCCGCACCTGGTCGGTGCGGCAGAAAGCGTCCCGGGCGGCCGTGTCCGTGACGCCGTTCCAGATGTCGCCGATGCGGGCTTCCCTGGGGCAGTGCTCACAGGCATAGAGGCTCCCGTCTGGGCAGATCACCACGTTTCCGCTGTCCGCTATGCAGTGGAAGGCGCGGAAGCGTCCGTCTCCCAGCAGGGAGGCGGAAACGTTGAAGCCAGCGGTCCGAAAATCGGCCTGAATGTCATGCAGCCGGGTCCACACGGCCAGATCGCCGCTGCCCATGCGTACCTCGTTCAGGGGGCAGAAGTATACGGACACGAATTGTTTTTCCGGCACAGTGCTGTCCAGGTCCCGGAGAAAATCGTTCAGCCCATCCAGGTTCTCTTGGTCCACGTTGATGCGGACCGTCACGCGGATCCCCGCCCGCCCCATCTGGGAGACGGCGGACAGCACTCGGTGATAATTGTCCTGCGCTAAAAGATAGCGCTTTCTTTTTACATAGTCCGCTTCCGCTCCGTCCATGGAAATCTGTATGCGGTTCAGACGCCACAGGCCGGTCATTTTCCCGATCAGCCCCGGGGTGACCAGGCTGCCGTTGGAAATCATGGACGACTGATAGGGGACGCCGGCCTTCGTCAGGCCTTCGCAGATCTGATCCAGGATGTCGGGGCGCAGCAGCGGCTCCCCGCCGAACCAGTCGATCCGGACCGGCTCCGGCCCGTGCGTGGCGAGGAGATATCGGAGGGTCTGCTGGACGGTTTCCGGGCTCATGCTGGTCTGGGGCATGTCCTGCTCGTAGCAGTAGACGCAACGGGCGTTGCAGGCCAGGGTCGGCAGGATGGTGTAGCTGCGGACGCCCTTTTTTTTCTGGCAGGCGCGGACCAGGGCGAACAGGCCCTGGTAGAAGCGGCATTCATCCCGTTCCAGAGGGACCAGGAAGCAACTGCGGATCAGGTCGTCAAAGCCCTTGCCCGCCTGGGCGCTTTCGGGCAGATCCGCTTCCAGGCACTGCTGGGTCAGCGTGTTCCAGATCAGCCCATCCGCCTTCAGCACGAACTGGGAAGGCCGGTAGACGGTGCCCGGCCGGGGGGACTGCGGCGGCAGGAGCTTTCGGATCAGCGGATCCATGGGTTTGATCTCTTTGATCACCGCCTGATCACCTCCGCCTTTCTTGGAGTTCCCGGAAAGCAATAACAGGCCTTTTCGGGCCTGTTATTAAGTGATTCACGGTATGTCATTCGTGGACGGTGGTGGAATACGAGTTGCCTGCGCCGTCCGACCAGTTGACTGTCTGAGATACGATGATGCAGCCGGCGCTGGTCACAATGATGTCGTCCTGATCCAGCTCTACGATCTCCATGACCGGTTTTTCATAATTTTCCATGAGAGAGCACTCCCTTTCAACTTTCTGCACGGAGGTGCTTTCAGTGACCTCCTACGCGAAAACACTTTCTTTCAGCCTGAATTACAGAAAATATATCACAATCGCCGGCCGATGTCAATGATTCTTGCACAAATCCGATTCACCTAGTCAATATCAAAGGCGGCAGATTTTGAGGATTCAGCTTTATTCGCTTTGCTCCGGCTTTCTGGTGGGCACCGTGACGTTCAGCACGGAGAAAACCACCAGCAGGACGATGGTGACGAAAATCGCCCCCATGCCGGCGGAAAAACCGCTCCGGTCCGCCAGGGTGCCGACCAGGGTCGGCATGACGATCCCGCCCAGGGATCCTAATGCCAGCAGGAAGGAGGTGGCCAGCGGATAGGCGTTGGTGAAGATCGCCGCGTCCGAATAGATCATCGGGCAGATGCCCGCCATGCACAGGCCCAGGCCGGCCACGGAGACGGCCACCAGGGCAACGGACGGGGCGCGCAGCATCAGGGCGTAGAAGAGCGCCATCCCGAAGGAGGCGAACATCATCAGCTTTTTCTGGCCCACCTTCGGGGCGATGGCGGCGCAGATCAGCCGGCCGGTCAGCATGACGGTCCACAGCAGGGTGGCCATCATCTGGCTGAAGGCGCTCAGCGTCATCCCGCCGGCCGTCAGGGCGGAGAGCAGCTCCTCCCGGCTCTGGATGTAGGTGACCAGCCAGCCATTCACCGCGTACTCAGAGGCCAGGTAGCAGAACATCATGCCCACCAGGATCAGGAAGGACGGGTTTTTGAGGAAGACCAGGGTGGTGTTGGTCTTGTCCTTGCGGTTCATCCGGTCGTTTTTGATGCGGATCCTGAAGAGGTTGCCCCAGACGGCAACGCAGATCAGCACCACCGCGAAAATGCCCGCCCGCCAGGAAATTGCGGTGGAAAGGGCGTGGAACAGCAGCGGGGCGATGATCGCGCCGACGGCGAAGCAGGCGTGTAGCAGGTTGGTGGCCGCGGGGCTGCCGCCGGACAGGAGGTTGGCCTGCCGGTTGGTAAAGTTGGTGATCGAGCCCCGGCCAAAGCCGATGATGAAAAACGCCGCTACCAGCAGGGCGGGCACGCCGGTCATGGTGATCAGGCTGTAGCCCAGGAAGCCCAGGGAGGAAAGCAGGATGATGGAGCGCTTCTGCCCCAGGTACACCGGGATCAGCCCGGACACCAGCCCGGCCAGCAGGTTGCCGGCGGAATGGAAGGACAAAAGCAGGCCGGAAAAGCTGTCCGAAAGCTGGTAGGCGTCAGACAGGGCAGGGAGGGCGCTGCCCATGGTCAGCGCCAGGAAACCGCTGGATACAAACAGCAGGAAACAGGCGGTCAGCACCCGACGGTCCGGCTTGTCCAGCTTTTTGATAAATGAAAACATCGGTTTGTTCCTTTTCTGATTGCGGACCGCGATGAGCTGGAAGACCGCCCCGGCCGCCGTCCGTTATTTTGCTTCGTTGGAAAAATATTTCGCCTGGACCGATTCCCGGGTTTCGTCGGCCCGGAGCTTTCGGAGCATGACGATGAAACGGGTCTGGTTGGCTTCGTCAAAGCAGGTAGAGAGGGTGAGCAGCGGGTCGTCCACCCGAACGTCCACGGCGCTCAGGTCCACCAGGGACAGCTCCCTGGCCCGGGCCAGAAAGCTGTCAAACTCCCCGGTCGTCCTGAAATTGAGGACGTAGAAGTTGAAATAATTGTCCGCCCTGGGATCCGTCACGTCGCAGTTGATGACGGCGAAGGGGACATAGTCGCCGTGCTCATACAGGGTATCCAGGGCGGTGAAGGGCTTTTGGCGCAGGGTTTCCGGGTTGCTCAGGGCGTTGAGCTCCCCGAACATGGAGCCGCTCTTCATGTTGTGGGCATAGATGATCAGATGATCGTCCCGGGGCCAGAGAGAATTGGTCTCGTCCAGAAAGGCGGCCCCTTCCCGGTTGGACGCCTTGCTGAAGTCGTGGTTCATGTAGAAGGCGTTGTCGCTCTGCACCACGGCGAAATCAATCCGGTAAACGGCGTCGGTTTTGAGCCAGCCGACCGTATCGGCGTTTTTGGCGATCAGGTCGTCAAACATTCCCCGCACCGGGGGCCGCGGGGAAGCGGACCCTTTGACGAGGCGGACGGAAGGGGCCTGCGTGGGCTCCGCCGTTTTTTCCGGCGTGGCCTCGGGGGCTGGGGCCGGCGTTTCCTGTGCCTCGGGGGAGGGAAGGGGAGACTGTGCGGGAACCGCGGTAGCGGCCGGGCTGTCCGTGCCCAGCAGGGTGCGGTTTTCCTGGTTCAGAGCTTCGGTGCGGGCCGTGTCCCGCTGCTTTAAAATGAGCTGCGCCCCGCCGTAGATCAGCAGCAGAGCGAAAACGCCTGCCAGGACGGTGCAGGCGCGTTTCAGATGCTTTTTTTCGGTTTTCTGCTGGCGCGGGGTGTAGCGGTGGTCGGGCTCCTGCCCGGACGGGTGCTGAGACATGAAAAATCCTCCGGGGATTATTTGTATTCTCTGTAGAAGACGGACAGCACCCAGTCGATCAGGAACTGCTCGTCGGCGTAAAATTCCATATAGCCGTCCACGCCGATGCGGCGTTCGCCGACCATCTGGGTGATTTCTTCAACCTCGTACTGGGATGCCTTGGCGGCCTCGTTGATCAGCCGGCCCCTGGAGACGTTGGTCACCAGGTCGCTGCCCAGGGTGTCAAACAGGGTGTCCACAAAGCCGCTCTCCTTGAGGCGGGAAAGCAGCGTGTCCTTGGCGGCCAGCATGTAGTTGCGCTGGCGGGCCATACGGGAGACGTTGGTGCCGTCGTCCACATACTGGCGGGAATGGACGTAATCATAGGCGTCCTGCCCCATCAGGTGCAGGGTAGCGCCCTTGGTGAAAGCGGGGTTGATCAGGGTATGATCCTCCTGCATGGTGACGGTGACGCCGCCCAGCAGATCGTTGAACTTGGCGACGGAAGCCATGTTGAGGGAGAAATACAGGTCGAGCGGCTCGCCCTGCAGGAGGTTGCTGACGGTCTGGATGGTGTAGTTGCAGTTGTCCTGCGGCGTTTTGCCGTAGCTGTGGGACAGGGCAATCTGCAGCTTTCTTGTGCCGATCACGTTGCCCAGAACGCCCAGGGTTTCCACGTCCGTGATGGTGTCGCGGTCGATCTGCAGCATGCGGACCTTCTTTTCGGACGAGTCGATGACGATCAGCAGCAAAAAGTCCGCCTGGCCGCCCTGCTGGTAGCCCCACTGCTCCACGGCGTTTTCTCCGCGGTCCACGCCGATCAGCAGGATTGGCGTCAGCCCGGTGCGGACGACGTAGGTTTTGCCGTTATATTCCTTTTTCACCAGGGAGCCGAAATCCGTGCTGGCCTGCTGATGGACGATTTCCTCTTCCTTTTCCAGGAGACCCGGGATTATCAGAATCGCCGCGACGGTCAGGGCCAGGGCGAGAACCAGCCAGATCAGCTTTTTTCCGTGTTCATCGGTCATTTTGCGTGACGCCACAGAAATCCCTCCTTTTCAGGGCGCTTTGGAATGGGGACATTATAACAGAATGACGGCGTTATGGCAAGTTTCTGGGCCCTAAAATCCAGGCCCCCGGCGTGCCGTCGGCAAAGGGGCCGGGCAAATATCCTTCCTCTCTGAGGCCCAAATAATCTGCCGAAGGCAGATCGGGGGAGGTCGCTTTCACCGGGGCCGCTGGAAGACCTTCCAGCAGGGAATAGACATTGGTGCTGAGCACCCAGCGCCCCTCTCCGCCGAGAACGCGGACGGAAAGCCGGGAAGGATCCGGGAAGCATTCGGGGGTCAGATTGCCCGATGGAACATCCGTTTCTTTTGTGAAGAGATTGTCTTTATTTTCCAGGGATCGGCTGATCCAGCAGGAGCCGTCCGCCAGGTTCCGGCAAAGACATCCGCCGGGGCTGTCAACGCTGATACCGCCGGGCGATAAAAACAGGTTATGGTCGATCAGCGCGCGGTCTGCCTCCGCCCGCAGGTCTTCGCCGTTATGGTGGCAGGCATTTGCGTACACGCGGACTTCCCCGCCGTCCCGGACGGAAAGCCCGGCGGCGCAGTGATGAAGGTGGCAGCCGCTGATCAGGGCATGGGAAGGCCCGGACAGGACGATCCCGCCGGCGTCCGGCCCTTCCGAAAGCCCAATGTGGTGAACGGCGGTGTTTTTGACGGCGCAGGAGATGCCGGAGGTGCGGCTGATGATCCCGGCCTTTTCGCAGCGGCGGATCTCACAGCCCAGGACCTGGACGGGGGAAACTTCGTCCCCTGTCAGGGCGACGCCGGAGCCTAAACTGTCCCGCACCTCGCAGTCCTCGAGGATGGAGCCCCCATTCAGAGAGACGGCGGCGTCCAGGGGATGGGCGGGAGCGGTCTTTTCCATGCGGAAACCGGACAGGGTGAGAAAGCCATCCTGTCCGTCCGCCTGGGTAAAGCAGGCGGGGCGGACGGAAAGCTCCATCTGTTCGCCGCTGGGGTCCCGCCCGTCCAGGCGGACCAGCAGCACCGCCCGGTCTTCTTCCTGTTGACAGAACCAGGCGTTTTTTTGTCCAAGAAGGGCCTCCTGGGAAGGGGCTTCCTGGAGCGGTTCCCCGTTCCAATAGAGGCGGCCAATGCGGCAGAGGCCGGGCCTGCTGTACAGGGGCTCCGTTTCCGGGGCCTCCGCCCAGTCCCTGGGGAGACAAGCGGCGTAGACCGCCCCGTCCCGGAGGGTCCAGCCGGTCACCGGCTCCGCGCCGGAAATCACCGCGCCCCGGGGCAGGAAGCTCCGGTAGGTGATCCGGCCAGCGTCCTCCTGACCGCCCCGAGCCGGGCGCACCCATTCCCGGTAGAGGCCTGGAAAGACGACGACTTCGTCCCCGGGTTTCGCCAGGGCGGCCGCCTGGCTGATCGTGGCAAAGGGAAAGGCCCTGCTGCCGTCCTGCCTGTCCTGATGATGGAGGTTGACAAAGATCTGCATAAAACTCCTTTAGGGGAGAGAGTGGAGAGTGAAGAGTGGAGAGTGGAGAGTGGAGAGTGGAGAGTGAAGAGTGAGTTAGAAGTGAGGAGTTAGGAGTGAGGAGTTAGGATTGGGAAGTGGTCAGTCGTAGATTTTGCGGCCGTGGGCGTCGGGGACGCCGCTGAAGCGGTGGAAGAAGGTATTGATCACGTCGCGCCACTCGCGGGCGTTTTTGACCTGGCGGTCCGCCCTTTCCAGGGCTTCCGCGCGGTCCGGCTCCGGCAGGGAGAGGGTCTGGAGCGTCTCGCGCATCTCCTCGGCGCGGGCGCAGCCCTCGAAGCGGTCGTCGTAGATCCGCTGGATCAGCGTCCGCCCGTCTTTCATCTGATAGTCATAAGACAGGCGGTGGAAGAAGAGCAGCAGCTTTTCGGGGCAGGAGGCCGGGGCGTCGTAGCATGCGGCGAGGGGGGCGGGGTATTGGGCCGTATAGCCGGTACCCGCTTTGGTCCGGTCCACGCCGACGGCGCAGCGGTCCGCCCGGTTGTAGGTACCCCAGAGGTCGAACTCGTAGCCGTAGGGGTCCGGCCCGTAATGGACGCCGGGCTTCACCATCCAGTCCAGGCCCAGGGTGGCGGTATACTGTTCGTAAACGTCGCGGCTGCCCATGAGGAGCCGCACCAGGGTTTCCGTCTGGTCCTCTGTCAGGCTGTAACTGAGGAGGACCCAGTCCCGCGTGACTTCTTCCGGGGACGTGTCCCCATCCCAGGCGAAGCGGCCGAAGGCGTACAGGTTCAGGGCGGCGAAGGGGTGGCCCGTCCAGCAGTCGTCCCGGCCCAGGTTGGTCACGGCGACGGCGGCGGAGACATGGTCCCGGGGCAGCTCGTCCCAGATTTCGCGGAACAGAGGCGGCATCGCGTACAGGTCGATCTGATGGCCGGTATATTCCTGCGCCAGCTGCACCTCGAGGGCCAGGCGGGTTTTCTTCATCCCGTAGAACAGGGGAGACAGGGGCTCCCGCACCTGGAAGTCGTAGGGCCCGTTTTTGATCTGAAGGATGACGTTTTCGTCAAACTGCCCGTCCATGGGCATGTACAGGTCATAGGCGGCCTTTGGACGGTCGGTCTCCTGGTCCCGCCAGTCCTGCAGGCAGTTGTAGACGAAGGCCCGCCACCAGATGACCCCGCCGAAGGGGGCGACGGCCCGGGCCAGCATGTTGGCGCCCTGGGCGTGGTTCCGCCCGTAGGTGCGCGGGCCGGGGCGGTGTTCGCTGTCCGCCTTGATCAGAAAGCCGGCCAGGTCCGGGATTTCCTGCCAGATTTTTTCCGCCCGGGCGCTCCACCAGGCCTGAACTTTAGGGTCCAGAGGGTCGGCTGTGTCGAGGCCTTCCCGCACGGGCTGGGCAAAGTCCACCGAGACCATCAGGCGGACGGCGAAGGGACGGAGCAGGGCGGCAAAGGCCGAAAGCTGCGGCAGCAGCTCGCTGATCAGGCCCTGGGCGGGCTCCTGGACGTTGACGTTGTTCAGGCACAGCACGTTGATGCCGGCGCTGGCCAGCATCCGCCCCAGCTGGCGGATCCTGTCCGGGTCGTAGGAAAACTGGTTTCCCTCAAACCACAGGGACCGCCCGGCGTATCCGCGCTCGATGGAGCCGTTCATATTGTCCCAGGCGTTCAGCATGCGGTAGGGGACGGAGGGGGTTTGAACGCCCTCCGGCAGCGGGGCCTTCAGCGTCTTGCACAGGATCCACCGGTAGGCGCCGTACAGGATGCCGGAAGGGCCGCCGGAAACCCTGTTATCCGTCAGCGTATAAGAATCCCCTGCATTCGGGTCCAGAGAAAGGGAGCAGGTTTCTTCCGGGTGGACGTTCAGGTATTGGTTCAGCTCCGCCTCAGCCGTTTCCAGGGGCGTGCGCGCGGAGGCGTCCGGCAGCTGGGGCAGCATTCGGAGCCAGGTCAGTCGGTTCTTCCATCCGTCCATCTTACTTACGCTCCTTTTTCGTTTCGTACCAGTCGTAATCATAGCCCTCGTCTGTTTCGGCCTTCACCGGGACCAGACGGCAGTAGGAGACCGCGTTGGGGGACAGGGTGACGGACAACTTCAGCCGCCCGTTTTCCGCCTGGACGGTCTCTGTCCGGCACAGGGAAGCGGCGGCGGATTGGAGGAAGGCCTGCTCCTGAGCGCTCAGGGAGGCGGGCTCGCCCAGGTCGTGCCAGGCCTTGAGGACGTTGCCGTGGGCTTCGTCCACGGTTTCAGAGAGCAGGACGTATTGTTGGCCGTCCGCGGGCAGGTCCAGGCTGATCAGGGCGTTTTCCGCCTCCTCCTGGCAGATGTTCCAGAAAATGCCCTCAAAGCCGCCATTTTCCGTCCGGGTCAGCAGGGCCCGCTCGTCGCGGTACACCGTCTCGCCCCGGAGCCGGGAAAAGTAGGAGAAGGCCCAGACGGAGGGCTTTTCCACCGCGCCCTCCGCCACCATACCAAAGCCGCCGTGGAAGGGGCGGGGCGGGATGCCCTGCTCCTCGAACACGTCGCCGAAGGTCCAGTAGCTGTAACCGTCCGCCACGTCGCCGAGCTGGGACAGAAGGCCGGCGCAGTAGGCCGCGTTCAGGTTTGTGTCGTGGATGGGGCAGAAGGGGTTATAGGAGGTATTGAATTCGGTGATGTACATCGGCAGGTCTTTGTACTCCGGGAAGGAGTCGATGATGCTGCGGGAAACGCGCATCTCCTCCACCGTGTCTTCCACCCGGCACATCCTGTGGTACAGATACCGGCCCCGGTGCTCCGGGGTCTGGCCCATGTAGGCGTGACGGCTGACAAAATCGACCGGCAGACGGTTGTCCCGGCAGAAGGTGAGGAAATCCCGGATCCATTCCTGGGAGCCCTCCCCGCCGCAGATGGCGGGGCCGCCGACCCGCATCTGCGGCACGGCTTCCTTGACGGCCAGGGCCGTCGCCCGGTAGAGCTCCAGGTATTTTTCCTTGTCCGCGTTTTCCCAGAAGCCCTTCAGGTTCGGCTCGTTCCAGATTTCGCAGGGCCAGGTGGAAACCTCCTCTATGCCGTAGCGCTCGCACAGGTGGCGGAGGGTGGCCTGCACCAGGTCCGTCCAGGCCTTCATGTCCTTGGGCGGGGTGACGTGGCCATTCCAGTAGAAGATCGTCTGCGTGCCGGAGGCCAGGGCCTTGGGCATGAAGCCCAGCTCCAGGAAGGGGCGAAGGCCGCAGTTCTGCCAGGCGTCCACCACCCGGTCCAGGTAGGTAAAGCAGTATTCCACCCGGACCTGTCCGTCCGGCGTTTTCCGCTCCTGATAGATGCCCAGCTGGTCGCTGAACAGGCCGTGCCCGCGGATATAGCGGAAGTGGCACAGTTCCTGCACGCGGCGGAGCTGCTTTTGGTATTCCTCATGCAGGGCCAGGCTGACCCGCCCGGTGCCCACGCAGTACGCCGTGTGGTTGGCAAAGGGGACGCGCTCGCCGCCGTTTATGCGGACGGAACTGATTCTGGTCATCAGACTTGCTCCTCCGTTCCTTCATTTTCAGTGTGCTCCGGCTCAAACCGGAAGGAATAGAAGTCAAAATCGCCGCCCGGCAGGAAGACGAAGGAAACCTCGCATTCGCCTGAAGGGGCCTGTACGGAAAACTGCTGGGGGCCGTGGTCCTTACTGCGCTTAAACATCAGGGTGTCGACGGTCTCCTCGCCCTGCTCGTTGCGGATGCGGATGCTCAGGGCGTCCTGCTCGTGGCGGGTCAGGCCGTCCACGAAGAGGGTCATTTGTCCCCCTGCGCCAAAGTCCATATGCTCAAAGCCCAGGGTCACGTTGTTGCCGATATGGGCGACAGCTTCCTTGGTGCGCTCGAAGGAATCGCCGTAGACCCGGTCGGCATTCAGGGCGCTGTCCCCCCGGAAGGCGCGGGACTGGCGCTCAAAGGAGAAGCCTTTCAGATGGACCTTTTCTTCCATGGAGAAGCACAGCGTATGCACGCCCCGGAGCACCTCCGGCAGTTGCCAGGTTTCTTCCTGGTAGACGTTCCAGATGGAGGGCTTCTGATAGGTCAGAACAGCCAGCTTCCTGCCGCCCTCGTCCGGGATTCCGTCCCAAAGGGTGATGTCGTAGGATTCGCTGTTCAGGGCGAAAATGGGCAGCGTGATCGTATCGGAGCCGGCGGGGCCAAAGTCCACGTTGGCAAAGCCGGCCATCGACCAGCCGTCCCGGGCAAAGGAAATGCCCTTTTCGTTGCCCGCCGTGATGGCGCCCCGGCGGATATCGCTCAGGGAAGCGGAAAGGAAGGTATAGGGATCCAGGTTGGCGGAGCCAAAGCCCCGGGCGTTGATCTCCATCTGAGAGAGGACCCGGGCGTGGTCCGCCCCGTTGGCGGCCGTGGCCCGGAGGTAGAAATCCCCGTCGCCCCGGGCGGTGACTTTTACCATATCACCCTTTACCTGAACGGCGGCGAAGGGCACCTCGACCCCCTGACGGTTGACGGCCCGGAAGGAAAGCGGCTGGGGGTCCGCCCCCATGGGCAAAACGGAGACGCGGAAGGAGCAGGAGGGCTCTTCGGGCGTCAGTTTGGCCGGCGTTTTTTCCGCGATCAGGTGGATCTTCCGGATGTCCCGGCCGGGCTTTACTGGGGAATGGACAGCGGCAGACTGGGTAGTCCACAGGCAGGGACGGCCGGAGGGCTGAACGCTGAGAGTAATCTCGGCGGGTGCAAGCCCCTCCGCTTGAGCCCGAACGGTCAGGGTCCCTTCTTCCAGTGCAGCGGCCATTGCCAGGAGTTTCCCGGAGAACAGGCGGCGGCAGTCGGTGCGGTAGCCATCCTCATCGGCGCTGTCCCCGTTGTCCAGGCCCAGCAGGACGCTGCCGCCGGACACGGTAAGGCGCACCCGGTCGCAGGCGTTCTGCACGGGGCGGCCCGCTTCATCCAGCGCGGTGATGGTTAAAAAGGCGATGCCCCCTGTGGGAACATCCGCGTTTTCCGCGGTGATCTTCAGGCGGACAGAATCGGTAAAGGAGGAAATTGCTTCCTCACAGAGCAGTTTTCCCTGGGCGTCATAGCCGACGGCCCGGAGCGTCCCCGGGGCGTAAGGGACCTGCCAGACGGGCAGGGCCTTTTCCTTTTCGTCCAGGGAGACGGCCTTTTTGCCCAAGGAGACCCCGTTTAAGAACAGCTCGCAGGAGGCCGCGTTGGTCATCACGGGGACGTCGATCAGCTGGCCCTCGTTCCAGTCCCAGACGGCGGCGATGTGGATCATGGGCTTCTCCGTCCAGTAGGCCTGGTAGAGGTAATAGCTGTTCTTGGGGAAGCAGGCGGTGTCCGCCTGGCCGAAATAGCACGAGCGGGTATGGTAGGGGGTCGGCTCGCCGATATAGTCGATGCCGGACCAGACGAACTGGCCCAGGGTATAGGGGTTCACCCGGTCGTCCGTCAGCATCTTGGGCAGGTCCTGGGCGCCCCAGCTGGTGTTGCTGTTGAGCAGGTCAGAGCACTGCAGGTCCTCCTCGGAGAGGATGGCCTCGTCCATCGGGAAATGGTAGACGCCCCGGCTCTGCAGGAGGGAGCCGGTCTCGCTGCCGTAGATCACCCAGTCCGGGTGCTGGGAGTGGTGCTTATCGTAGTAGCTTTCCGCGTAATTGTACCCGGGAAGCTTGATGATGTCCGCGCACTTCTGCGCCCCTTCCCAGGGCATGTAGTTGCTTCCGAAGGTGACCGGAGCGTGGACGGCGTCGTGCAGGCGGACCTCCTCCATCAGCTTTCTGGTCCACTCCTGGCCGCGGGGGGACACGTGCAGGTCCTGGATCTCGTTGCCGATGGACCAGAGGATTACGCAGGGGTGGCAGCGGTCCCGCCGGACGAAGGAGGCGACGTCCTCCTGCCAGGTGTCCGGGAAAAAGCGGGCGTTGTCATAGGTCGTCTTGGGCAGCTCCCACATGTCCAAAAGCTCGTCCAGCACGAGCATGCCCGTTTCGTCGCACAGGTCTAAAAATTCCTCCGCCGGCGGGTTATGGGCCGTGCGGACGGCGTTGACCCCCATCTCCCGCATGACGCGCAGTTGGCGAAGGGCGGCGTCCCGGTGAAAGGCTGCGCCCAGCAGGCCCAGGTCGTGGTGCAGGCAGACGCCGTGCAGCTTCATGTGCCGGCCGTTGAGGAAGAAGCCCTTTTCCGGGTCGAACCGGGTTTCGCGCAGGCCGATCTTCTTTTCCACCGTGTCCTCGTGGAGGGTCAGGCGCAGGGTATAAAGGGACGGATGTCCCGTGTCCCAGAGGGAAGGCTCCGCGATCCGGAAGGAAAAGGCGTTGAGGCGCTTTCCCTCCTGTGAAAGCGTCCCGGCCGGCTTTCCGTCCGGGGCCAGGAGCTCGGCGCAAAACACGGTCCCGTCGGGCGTCCCGGCGGCCTCCGCCGTGCCGCGGACCTCCCAGGAACCATTGTCCGTTGGGAGGGTCTCCACGCGCACCCCGTCTTCCAGCAGGGCAAAGGGCTCCGTCACCGACAGGGTGACGGGGCGGAAAATGCCGGCCCCCGAATACCACCGGGAATTGGGGGACTGATGGCGAATGTGGACGCACAGCTCGTTTGGCCCCTCATGGACCCGGCCGCTTAACTCGGCGAAAAAGGCCGTATAGCCGTAACGGTGGGTGAGGACGGTTTCGCCGTTTAAAAGGATGTCCGCGTCCATATAGACGCCGTCAAAATGGAGGACGATTCGTTTATTTGTTTCCTCTCCGGAAAATTCGAGCGTCCGGTAATACCAGCCGGCCCCGTCCTCGTACAGGCGGTCCGTCTGCCAGATCAGCCAGTCGTGCGGCATATCGACGGGGCGCTTTTCCGCCCGGTCCGCCTGTTCCTTCGTGCTGTCCAGCGGCAGGCGGACGAACTGCCAGCCTTCCATCAGTGTTTTTTTCATCTTCAGCGCTCCTTTGATCAAAAAGGTCGTTGGATGGGTCCGCCCGGCAAGGCTTTTATTCCGCCAGCATCCGGCGGATCATGGCGGCCACGCCGTCTTCCGCATTGGACAGGGTATGCCAGGAGGTTTGCTCCAGCACCGCCGGCTCCGCGTTGCCCATGGCGACGCCCATGCCTGCCTTGCTCAGCATCGGCAGGTCGTTTTCCTGGTCGCCAAAGGCCATGGCCTTAGACGGCGGGATGTTCAGATACTCGCACAGCTCCAAAAGCCCCCGGCCCTTGTCGACGCCCTCGGCCATCATTTCCAGATTCCACGGGGTGGAACGGGTGACGACCGCGCCGGGGATGCGCTGGAGGATTTCCCTCGTTTCCTCGAGTTCCCCGTTGTTGCAGATGTAAAACTTGTAGATGCCCCGGCGGATGGCTTCCTCCACCGCGTCCGGGCCGTAGGTGAAGCGGACGCTGGTCTGGGAGAGGATCTTTTCGCCCATGCTGATTTTGCTGTGGTGGTGCGCCCCTTCCCTGCTGGAAACGACCCGCTCGTCGGCAAAGATAAAATAGGCCGTTCCCATTTCGTCCAGGGTGTCTCTGATCTGGGCGGCCGATTCCTTCGCGATATAGTGGCGGCGGATCATGGGGCCCAGGGGCCTTTCCATCATCTGCGCCCCGTTGGAGCCGATGACCGGTCCCTGGATGCCGCTGTCCAAAAACAGCAGGGAGACGTTCTCGCAGTAGCGGCCGGAGCAGGCCGCCGTCACGATGCCCCGCTCCCGGGCAAGAAGGAGGGCTTCCCTGGTTTCCGCGGAAATTTTGCCCTCGGGGTTCAAAAGCGTCCCGTCCAGGTCGGTGACGATCAGGCGAATGTCATTCATATGATGTTGGCTCCGTATCCTTGGTATTGGAGTTAAAAAGGAACCGGCACGGAAAAGGTCCGGCCGTCGAGGTAGGACAAAGCGCCGCCCGCTTTCAGCGTCAGCTTCCAGGAGCAGAGCTTGAGCTTCCCCTCCGAGCGAAGCTTTCGGTTGAAGGCCCGGTCGCCGTAGACGTCGTCGCCCAGCACGGGGTGGGCCAGATAGGCCATGTGGGCGCGGATCTGGTGGGTGCGGCCGGTCAAAAGGTCCACCGACAGGCGGGTGCAGCCGTTTTCATGGCCCAGGGTTTCCCAGGCGGTGCAGATGGTCCTGCCCTCCGGGGTGGGGTGGGAGACCACCCGGACCCGGCCCAGGCGGCTGTCCCGGACCAGGAAGGCCTGGGCTTTGCCCTCCGGGGGCCGCATAACGCCCCGGACCAGGCACTGGTAGCGCTTGTCCAGCTTCCGCTCTTCAAAGGCGGACAAAAGGCACTGTTCGCTTTCGTCGTCGGATGCCAGGATGATCAGGCCGGAGGTCTGGTTGTCCAGCCGGTGGCACAGGCGCAGACGCTTGTCCGGCCTCTCCCGGTTGGCCTCGGACAGTACGGTCATCCCGCCCCATTCGTCCTCGTCGCTGGAAAGGCCGGCAGGCTTGTTGATCAACAGGACGTGCTCGTCCTCATAGACGGCCGGAAGGCTCGCGGCAAAGGCCGTATATAGCCGGACGGCCGCGCCGGGGACGGTCAAAGTGTCCGCGCTGGCCCGCGTCCCGTCCTGCTTTACGTCCCGGGCGCTCAGGGCGTCCCTCAGGACGTGGTCGGGGAGCAGGGGAAAGGCCCGGCGCAGGTACAGGGCCATCTTGACCGGGGCCAGACCCTCGGGCACCCGCGCTTCATAGA
>DGRV01000050.1:18343-18600 GCA_002391225.1 Christensenella sp. UBA4379 | reverse complement strand
ACGTGGTATCCGGCATCCTGGGCATCGAGGAAACCCCCGAGCTGCGCGCCATGTGGGAAGCCAAGCTGGGGCTGGACAAATCCCCGGTGGAGCAGTATTTTAGCTGGATCGGCAAGGCGGTGCGCGGCGACTTTGGGGAATCCTTCCGCACGGGTGCTCCGGTATTTCCGGAGATTTTGAGCCGCTTCCGCATCTCGGCAGAGCTGGCTGTGCTGGCCTGCATCATCGCCTGGATCATCGCCCTGCCGCTGGGCGTG
>DGRV01000050.1:18107-18270 GCA_002391225.1 Christensenella sp. UBA4379 | reverse complement strand
CGCAACTCCGTCACCGACCGGATCGTCCGCGTCGTGGCCCTGCTGGGCGTTTCGGTGCCCAATTTCGCCTCGGCCACCCTGCTGATCCTCTTTTTGTCGAAGGCGTTTCACTACCACACCCCGGTCAAATACGTGGGGCTGTTTGAAAACTTCGGCACCAATA
>DGRV01000050.1:16158-17958 GCA_002391225.1 Christensenella sp. UBA4379 | reverse complement strand
GTGCTCCGGCAGGACTATATCAAGGCGGTCCGCGCCAAAGGAGCGCCGGAAAGGGTGACCATTTTCCGCCACGCCTTCCGCAACAGCTCCATCCCCATCGTGACCCTGGTGGGGATGCAGATCGGCAGCCTGATGGGCGGCACCGTCGTCATCGAGCAGATTTTCTCCATCCCCGGCCTGGGCCAGTTCGTGCTGACCGGCATCTCCCAGCGGGACTACCCGGTGGTGCAGGGCTGCGTGCTGTTCATCGCCTTTGTCTACGTGGTCGTGAACCTCCTGGTGGACATTCTCTACACCTACATCGACCCGCGGATCACCTACAGCTGAGGAGGGCCCACATGACCGGAAAAAAGAATGAAAAGATCATCCGCCGGGCCCTTCCCGGAAACGAAAGCCTCCTGCGCCAGCTCTGGAGCGACCCCATGGGCCGCTCCGGCATGATCGGCGTGGGCATCGTGATCCTGTTGGCCCTGTTTGCCCCCTTCATCGCCCGCTACGACGTAGCGCAGATGCACGCCAAGGAAAAGCTGATGGGCCCGTGCGCCAAATACTGGTTCGGCACCGACAACTTCGGGCGGGACGTGTTCAGCCGCATCGTGTTCGGAGCCCGCGTCTCCCTGATCGTCGGCATCGTCGCGGTCGGCATAGCGGCGGGGTTCGGCTACCTGTTCGGCCTGATCGCCGGGTTTTTTGAGGGAAGGGTCGAGTCCGTCATCATGATGGTAATGGACGTCATTTTCGCCTTCCCCTCCATCCTGCTGGCCCTGTTCATCGTGTCCGCCCTGGGCACCAGTATCGTCAACACCATGATCGCCATCGGCATCGTGAACATCCCTGTCTTTGCCCGGACGGTGCGGGCCTCGGTCAAGTCCGTCAAATCCACGGACTATATCGCCAACGCCCGGTCGATCGGCCTCAAAAAGCTGAGCATCCTCTTCCGCCACGTGACCCCCAACGTCATGGCCCCCTTTACCGTCCAGGCCACGCTGGCCCTTTCCGGCGCGATCCTGACGGAGGCCTCCATGAGCTTCTTAGGCCTGGGCATCCAGCCCCCGAACCCCTCCTGGGGCTCCATGCTGTCGGACGCCCGCAAGTACATGGAGCGGGCCCCGTGGCTGGTCATCTTCCCGGCCCTGTTCATCATCATGACGATTCTGTCGTTCAACATTTTAGGCGACGCGCTGCGGGACGTGCTGGACCCGAAGCTCAAGCTGTAAGGAGGGGCCGGGATGAACGATCTGCTGGAAATCAGAAACCTCAAAATCACCACCCTCCGCGGCAAAGAAACCGTGCGCCTGCTGGACCAGGTCGACCTGACCATCCGGAAAAAATGCTCCTTCGGCATCGTCGGCGAATCCGGCTGCGGCAAGTCCATCACCGCCAACGCCGTGCTGGGCCTGCTGCCCTATCCCCTGGCCGTTTCCGGCGGCACCATCCGCTATGACAGCCGCCAGGGGGAAAAGGACCTGCTCCGCCTGAGCAAAAAGGAGCTGCAGCAGCTGCGCGGCTCCGAAATCTCCATGATCTTCCAGGAGCCCATGACCTCCCTGGACCCGATTTTCACCGTGGAAATGCAGATGGCGGAGGCCCTTTCCTTCCACCATCCGGGCATCAGCCGCGCCGAGGCCCGGGACCGTTCCCTGGACATGCTCCACAAGGTCCGCATCCCCCGGCCGGAGCAGACCCTTTCGTCCTATCCCCACCAGCTGTCCGGCGGCCAGCTGCAGCGCATCATGATCGCCATCGCCCTGATCAACGACCCCCGCCTCCTCCTGGCCGACGAGCCCACCACCGCCCTGG
>DGRV01000050.1:0-16034 GCA_002391225.1 Christensenella sp. UBA4379 | reverse complement strand
TGATCACCCACGACCTGGGCGTCATCGCCGAAACCTGCCAGGAGGTCGCCGTGTTCTACGCCGGCCAGATCGTCGAGCAGGCGGACGTCGTGGAGCTGTTCACCCATACGGCCCACCCCTACACCCAGGGCCTGCTCCGGGCCGTCACCTCCCTGGGCGGGGCCAACCGCAAGCTCTATACCATTCCCGGCATCGTGCCGCCCGGCGGGCAGTGGCTTTCAGGCTGCCGCTTTGCCGACCGCTGCGACCGCTGCACCGAGCGCTGCCGCAAAGAAATGCCCGAACTTTCCGAGATCTCGCCCGGCCACCTGTGCCGGTGCTTCCTCCACAGCGGGGAGGTGGAAACATGAGCGGATTCAATGAAAAACGTGGAAATCAGGAAACCCTGTTGGATGTACAACACCTGCAGGTCTATTTTCCCATCCGCAGCGGGCTGATGCGCCGGGTCACCGGCCACGTCCACGCGGTGGAGGACGTCAGCTTCTCCGTCCTCCCCCGGGAGGTCTTCGCCCTGGTCGGCGAATCCGGCTGCGGCAAAAGCACCACCGGCTCCGCCATCCTCCGGCTGATCGAGCCGACGGGCGGCACCGTCCGCTTCAAGGGGGAGGAGCTGGGCAAGCTGACGGAGGAAGAAATGCGCCTGCGCCGGCGGGACATGCAGTTCATCTTCCAGAACCCCTACGCTTCGTTAAACCCCCGCATGAACGTCTGGAAGCTGCTGAGCGAGCCCCTAAAGGTACATTTTTCCTTAAGCGAAGCCGAGACCCGCGAAAAGGTCGAGGAGATGCTCCGCCTCATCGGCATGACCCCGGACCAGCTGGAGCGCTATCCCCACCAGTTTTCCGGCGGGCAGAAGCAGCGCATCTCCATCGCCCGGGCCCTGATCACCCACCCCAGCTTCGTGGTGGCGGACGAGCCCGTTTCCGCCCTGGACGTCTCCATCCAGGCCCAGATCCTGAACCTGATGATGGAGCTGCAGCAGGAGATGCAGCTCTCGATGATCTTTATCTCCCACGACCTGAACGTGGTGCGGCACATCAGCTCCTCCGTGGGGGTCATGTACCTGGGCTCCATCATGGAGCTGGGCGCGACCGAGGAGGTATACACCCATCCGGTGCACCCCTATACCCAGGCCCTGCTGAGCGCCGTGCCCTCCCACGACCCGCTGCACCCGTCCCAGCACATCGTGCTGGAAGGCGACGTCCCCAGCCCGGCCTCCCCGCCTTCCGGCTGCCCCTTCCGCACCCGCTGCAGCCGGTGCCAGAAAATCTGTGAGGAGAAAAAGCCGGAACTTCGGGAGATCGCTCCCGGGCACTTCTGTGCCTGCCACGAATGCCGATGATGATTCTTCCAGTAGACCAGAGCAATATCGGAGAGGCCGCCGCCGTGCATTCCGCCAGCTGGCAGGCCTCCCACCGCTCCTTCTGCTCGGCAGACTTTGCCGCCCTGCACACCCCGGAGCGGCAGGAACAGTACATTTTACAGAAAATGTCGGAAGGAAGCCGGTTCTTCCTCCTCAAAGACCCGCTCCCCCTCGCGGTCGTTTCCGTCCGGGACAGTCTCATTGAAGATCTCTACGTCCTCCCGGAAGCGCAGGGAAAGGGATATGGCACAGCGCTGCTCCGGTTTGCCGTCTCCCGGTGCACCGGCGTCCCGACCCTTTGGATCCTGGAAAACAACGAAAGAGCCGCCGCTCTGTACCGAAGGATCGGATTTTCCGAAACCGGTAGAAGGAACACCGTTACTCAAGGGCTGGACGAGGTGGAGTTTTCGATGGTTTCCCGGCCAGCGGAATACCAGCACGATTTTTATTCCGGTATCGCCATGCTGCCGAAGGATTATCTGTCGGAAGGCCGCCCTGAGGAAACCCCTAACCGCTGGGCTTCCCTTCCCAACGATTGACAGATTCGATAGTTTTGATCCATCAAAATGCTTCAAGCGGGCTGCCGTATGGCAGCCCGCTTGAATGGATATTCCTGCAATATTTATTCCGCAAAAATGATATCGTCCCTCAGCCGGTAGATCGTCGCCCCGTATTTGGGCCGGCAGAAGGCGTCCACGAACCAGTCGATTTCCTTGACGGCGTCCCACTGCATCAGCGCGTAGCGGATGCCGTTTTTCTTTTGGCCCTTCATGTTGCTGTCGCACCAGGTGACGGTGTCCGTCTCCGGGTCGTAATCGGCGGAGAACATCATGCTGTGGGCCCCGATGCCGTAGTAGTAGTTGGCCCGCATCTGGAAAAAGTCGCCCTTCTTTACCTGCTTGAGGAATTCCCGGGCGCGTTCCCGGTTTTCCTCCTTGGAGAGGGATTTGTCATACTTAAACGTCTCCACCGCGTAAAAGGGATTGCCGTCGGAGGCGGCGATGTCCTTCCACAGGGCGCCGTAGGCCGGGTCCTTGCACTGCTTGGCGGGAAGGTTGTCCGGAATCACCAGCTTCACGTCCGGAAACTCCGCCATACGGTATTTGGGCGCCGCCTGCTTAAAGCAGTAGACGGTAAAGTTCTTGCAGACATAGATGTCGCTGGCGTAATGCGCCCGCTTGAGCCGCCCGTTGGCCGCGTCGTATTCCTTCTTGGCGGCGGCCAGGATGTCCTCGATCATCTGGTCCCGGGGGGAAAGCTCCTCCCCGCGGACGGCCGGCGTCCACACGGCGGCCAGCAAAAGGAAAACTGTCAGCAGGCAAAGCCCGCGTAATCCACGTTTCATAGGTCTCCTTTGTCCAGGCGTCCCTCTCCCGCTGATATCAGGGGACGGTATTCCGCAGCCCTGCCGCCCAGGGTCCTTCCCCTGGCAGCCGCGCTGCGGGTTTTATTATAAAATGGGTGCTTGTAAAAATCAAGGGATCCGCTGGGCTGACGGTTGTTTTTTACGTTTGTATGATATATGATGCTTCTGCGGCCGGTCTCCCGGCCGTACAGAACATTTGATCAGATGAAAAAAATGCTTCTCTGGGCGCTGGCGCTTTTGATTGCCCTGCTGCCCTGCGTTTCCGCCCCGGCGGAAGAAACCGCCCCGGAACAGGACTTTGCCGGCATCTGGGCGGACCCGGCCTTTGACCGCATGGAGCTGGTGATCCTGCCCTCCGAGATCGCCTGGCCGGACGAGCGGATGGGCGAGGAAGCGGGCGCGAACCGCTACGTGGCCTTCATGACCTGGCCTTCCTCGGCCCAGGAAACCACCATCTATCACATCGTCGCCACGGCGGACGGAAACGCCCTCCGCTACGAGGGCGGCATGCTCGCCGAATACGTCTATGACCAGAATGGCGAACCGGACCCGGAAGACACCGGCCTGCTGGACGATCACGGCACAGGCTCCTTCACCATGACAGAGGACGGCACCCTGCGCTGGGAGGATTCCGCCCTGGAGCAGGCGGCCCAGATGACCCTGCGCCGGGAAAGCTTTCCCTCTCCCGCCCCGGAAGAGATCCGGGCGGGCTATTACCGGCTCCTGGCCGGGCTGGAGCCGGGCGCGGCCGGCGCTTCCCTGAAGCTGGCCCAGGCCGTGACAGAATTGTACCGCTTCTGCGCGGCCCATCCCTTCTGGGCCATGGACCGGGACGCCTTCGCCCAAAACCTCTCCGCCGCCCAGGAAGCCTTAAATGAAGAAGAAAAAGCCCTGTTCGCCCAGAACCGCGGCACTCTGACGGAGGAAGCCCTCCGCCTGCTGGAAGAGCAGGAAGTCCCCGGCCCGGCCTATACCGACGCCGGTCTGGAGGAACAGATCACCGCACTTCGGAACGACCCCTCCGTCCGCTACTCTGTAGAAGTCTTCATCTTCGCCGTGGAAACGCTGAACGAAGAACCCTAAAGCGCCTAACAGCACAGCCGCCCGCAAGGTTTAGCCCTGCGGGCGGCTGTGTTTTATCCATGGATTATTGTTTGCTTACCTTTAAGGGGCAGGCCTCTTCCGCGGCCGCCCATTGGCCGTCCGCGTCCGTCAGGGCGGACCAGTAATCGGCGTTCAGAAGGTCCTTGGCCATGGCGGACAGCTCGGAGCGGAAGTAATTGCTGATGTCGTACACGCTCTTTTGTCCGTTGTTGTAATACACCCGCACGGTCAGGTCGGTGGCTTTGGCAAAGGCCTCTATCAGCTCCTTTCCCTGGGCGAACAGCGGCACGCTGGCATAGGGCGTGCCCGGCTCCATGTTCCCGTAAGCGTAGGCCTTCTGGCCGGTATAGAAGGTCACGCCGGAGACCGCCGCCCCCGCCTCGTCGGAGCCCTTTTTCTTGAGCAGGGCCACCTCCAGCCGGGGAACGCCGGCGCTTTCGCCGCGCTTCCCGGAAACGGAGATCCTGACCGCGATCACAAACCCGGGATAGGGAAACTCCCCGCCCCGGACATAGGACCAGCTGCCGTCCTCCCCGGCGGTATAGCCCTTCTTCCCGGCAAACACGCTGTCGTCAAAGACGGTTCCCTCGGCGCAGGCCAGGACGCAGGAAATCAGCACAGCGGCACACAGCAGCGCAGACAGTAGCTTTTTCATGAGTTCCACCTTCCTTTTTTCCTATTCAAAAATCATCGCGCCATCCATCGGTTAGGTTTTTTCTTTTTGCTGGAAATATTATACCGTACCGTTTCCCCGGATGTCAAGAAAACTCCCGCGGGAAACACGCCGCGGGAGGCTTAGAAGGCGGAACCATTTCCCTGGTCAGACGTCGTTCACCACGTTTTTGGCCCAGAAGTCGGACCGGAGCATGATCAGGCCGATGACCAGCTTGATCACGTCGATGAACTGGACGCAGAAATAGATCTTCTCCACCGGCCAGTCCGTATAGGTGCACAGGGCCCAGGCCAGCAGCACCGTCACCACCCAGGTGTACACGGCGTCAAAGAGGAAGGTGATCATCGTCTGCCCGCCGGAGCGGATGGTGAAATAGGTCACGTGGGCGAAGGAATGGATCGGCAGGGCCAGGCCGGCGATCACCAGCAGGCGGCTCGTCAGGGCCCGGACGTCCTCCCCCACCTCGTACAAAAGCGGGATGAAGGGGGAGGCGGCGATCATCAGCGCCCCGATCACCACGTGCATGGCCACCGTGAGGAAAATGAGCTTCCGGTCCACGTCCCGGGCCTCCTCGATCTCTCCCGCCCCCAGGCGCTGGCCCACCATGATGGAGACGGCGCTGCCCATGGCGAACATGATCACGCAGAACAGGTTCCAGGCGGTGCCGTTGATGTTGAGGGCGGTGACGGCGTTCAGCCCGCGGGTGGAATAAAACCGGTTGATGAAGGTGATGCCCAGGGACCAGAGAATCTCGTTGACCATCAGCGGGGACGCCGTCGGCAGCACCCGGCGGATCAGCGCCCGGGGCACATGCAGGCTGCTGTACACCCCGCTCATGAAGGGATATTTGTCCGTATGGCGGTGGGCATGGACGACCACCACCAACAGCTCCACGTAGCGGGAGATCACCGTGGCGATGGCCGCGCCGCGGACCCCGAGGGCCGGCGCGCCCAAATGGCCGAAGATCAGCACCCAGTTAAGGAACAGGTTGGTCAGGATGGCGCAGATACCGGCGATCATCGGGGCGACGGTTTCGCCGGACTCCCGCAGGGTGCTGGCGTACACCTGCACCACCGCAAATGGAAGCAGGCCAACCAGCATCACGCGCAGGTAGCCCACGCTGCCCTCCAGGGTCAGCGCCAGGTCGCCCCCGTTGCTCTCGCCCTGCAGGAAGGCCTGGATAAAGCCTTCCCCGAACAGCAGGTACACCGCGATGGCCGCCGCCGACACCAGGACGCTGAACATGATCTTCAGCCGGAAGGTATGGCGCATGCCGTCCATATCTCCCTTGCCGTAGAACTGGGCCCCGAAGATGCTGATGCCGCTGATCCCGCCGAACACGCTCAGCATGAACACCATCAGCACGGAGTTGGCGATGGAGGCCGCGGAAATGGCTTCCCGGCCCAGCCGTCCCACCATCACGTTGTCCAGCAGGGACACGAAATTGGTGATGAACTGCTGGACCACGATGGGAATCAGCAGCGTGAGCACGGAGCGGTAAAACTTTCTGGTGCCGATCAGGCTTCTGAACATACGAAACTACCTCGTTAGCGGAATAAATGTCCCGCCTATTGTACGGACAAAAGCGGAAAATGTCAAACCGCTTTCCTGTCAAAACCTCCGTTTCGGTATTGAAAAACACTCAAATTCCGGTATAATGAACATATCACACTCAAGAAAGGACCTTCCAACCATGAACGACACGCAGAAAAGGGCTCAGAACCTGAAGGTTGCTTACGTCGGCGGCGGCAGCCGCGGCTGGGCATGGGGTTTCATGACAGACCTGGCGATGGATCCGGACCTGTGCGGCACGGTCCGACTGTACGATATCGACCGTTCTGCCGCGGAGCGCAACGAAATCATCGGAAACAAAATCAGCGCCCACCAGGACGCCGTATCCCGCTGGCGCTATGAAGTCAGCTCCTCTCTGAAAGAGGCCCTGACCGGGGCGGATTTCGTGGTCATCTCCATCCTTCCGGCCACGTTTGAGGAAATGCGGTCCGACGTCCACCTGCCCGAGCGGGTCGGCGTATATCAGCCCGTGGGCGACACCGTGGGGGCCGGCGGCTTCATGCGGGCCATGCGGACGATCCCCATGTTCGTGGAGATCGGCGAGGCCATCCGCGACTTCGCGCCGGACGCCTGGGTGATCAACTACACCAACCCCATGTCCCTGTGCGTGCGCACGCTGTACCACGTCTTCCCCGGCATCAAGGCCTTCGGCTGCTGCCACGAGGTGTTCGGCACCCAGAAGCTCCTGTGTGCGATGATCCGGGAAACCCTGGGCGTGCCGGACGTCAAACGGCAGGAGCTGTACACCACCGTCACCGGCATCAACCACTTCACCTGGCTGACCAGCGCCTCCTGGAAGGGCGTCGACCTGATGCCCCTGTACGCGGACTTTGCCAGGAAATACGCCGAAACCGGCTTCAGCGAGGGGCCGGACGACAACTGGATGAACTCCTTCTTTAACTGCGCCCACCGGGTGAAGTTCGACCTCTTCCTGCGCTACGGGGCCATCGCCGCCGCCGGCGACCGCCACCTGGCGGAGTTCACCGCCCCCTGGTATACCCGCAACCCGGAAACCGTCGCCAGCTGGAAATTCGGCCTGACCCCCGTCTCCTGGCGGATTGAGGACCTGGGCCGCCGCCTGCGCCGCTCGGACGACCTGATCAGCGGGAAGGAGGAAATCAAGCTGAAGCCCTCCGGAGAAGAGGGACACCTGCTGCTCAAAGCCCTGCTGGGCCTGGGCGACCTGGTGAGCAACGTGAACGTGCCCAACCGCGGCCAGATCCCGAATCTCCCCCTGGGCAGCGTGGTGGAAACCAACGCCCTCTTCGGCCTGAACCGCATCGAGCCCCTCTATGCCGGCCCCATGCCGCAGAACATTCTGCCCCTGGTCGCCCGCCACGTCTACAACCAGGAAAACACCCTGACAGCGGCCCTGACCTGCGACCGGAAGCTCGGCTTTACCACCTTCCTGAACGACCCGCAGATGGCCTCCGTCCCCGTCGCCGACGCCCAGAAGCTGTTTGACGACATGCTGGAAAACCAGCGCAAGTGGCTCCCAGTTGAGTGGTTCGCCTGAGTTCGGAAGATTGATACACAGATACAATAGATCAGTAAACGGCCAGCCGGCAGCGGTGCTTCCTCTTCATGAGGTTTCCCGCTGCCGGCTGGCTTTTTTTATACGTTTTTCCATCCTGGACATAAGGGCCAGTCATCGTGTATAGTAGTTGAGTTGGGAGAGAATTACCAAATACTATTTAGCTTGGCTTTAAATCTTTTGCTGCGTCAGTGAAATATTAAAAATAGTTTCCAACAAAGAAAAGAAAAAATCGCTTGACCTTTCACCTCAGTGTAATGATACCATGACATCGAGGAGGATCATCCAGGGATTCACAAAGTTATGTGGAGGCAGCACCCAAGCGCCGCACTATGATCATCGCATCGATCTATAAAAGCTGGCAAAAGTCGATGAGTGAACTGGTTACAGGTACTATGAGGAAGAGCGATTATTTTGAGCAGAGCATACGAAGAATAAGTAAACGTATGCCTCAGATTCCTTCTTGGGCAAAGGCAGAGCAATTGGAAAACAGCGTGCCACAATTGGAACTATGGAAGTATGGTATCATAGTTTTCCCTGATAGCATTTTCAGCAAATTCAATCAGATCTTTGTCCGCTTGGCTCAACAACATGTACATTCCCTCCATGGAAAGGAAATTTCAAAATCTACACATCATACTTTCCGTCTGTAGTCTTCAAGCGTATGAAATACACCAACGATCAGAACTTGCTGATTTTCAATACGGTAAATCACCTTGTACTGCATGGTTTTTAACAATGCTTCGCGGTATCCGCGCAGGAACAGGTATTCATCCGGACTATCAGGGAACTGATATGGATTATTGATCAATCGATCATAGATTGCATCGAGCTCATCCAGAAAATGCGCAGCAGCGCCGGGATTGTTCAGATTATTCAGAAGATAAGCCACCAGACGTTCTGTCAGTTCATCGGCTCGTTCTGAAATAATCAACTCATAATCCATACTTTTGCCTCACTGACGCCAGCGCATCCTTTGCATTTTTTGTTTTTCCCTGAGCGATCTGTTCTTCTGACAGCTCTATTTCGCTGTACATTTCCCATTTTTTGCGCTGCTCTTCAAACAGCTCTATACTCATGAGAACCATATCTCCATAGCCATTTTTGGTGATATAGATCGGTTCTTTGGTACTATGGCATAACTCAGAAATGCCTGAAGTATCCTTCAAGTCCTTAATCGGAATAATCTGCGGCATAGATAACACCCTTTCCATCAAGATGGCCTTATTATACCATAAAAATCTTACTAACACAAGATTAAAACATGAACGAACAAAGCCGTTACATTTTAACCAAGCAAGGAAATTCAAAGTTATACTGATTTTCACCTAAAACATGTGCAGATGTGGGATGGATTTTGTGCCAGATCAAGGAAGGCATCCGAAAGCGTACCCGTAGGTACGGTGAGGATGACTGACACAGAGATGGCACAAAAGACACCCACAGATGTGCATGGAGTAGATGAAAATCAGTATTAATTCGTTTTTGTCAAATCTCGAACAACCATGTTTCAAGCGCCATCAATGTACCATAAAACATGATCTTCTGAAAGTGACTATACATTACATATCCTGATCATCCTGCAAAAAACTCCCACGAGGCTCATCCCCCCGTGGGAGTTCGTATTTCCCGGCCCTTATGCCGCGATCCACATCTATTCGACGCTGACGCGGAACCTGATTTCGGCCTCGCAGCCGTGGTTGATCCCGATCACTTGCCGCCGTGTGCTTCGGCGATGTGCTGCGCATACTCGAAGGGGGAGTTGCAAAGTTTACCGCAGAACATGCATCTGGTGGGGCCGTCCGGAAACAAAACGCCTCCGTTCGCCTTTTCCATGATCTCGGGCGGAAGCTCCGCCATGTGCTGGTTCTCTGCCGGCATCTGCCCGTTCCCGGGGATTCTGTTCTCGTCCATATTCATTCCGACATCTTTTCCGCTGCTGTGCAGCCAATTGAATAAGGTCCCTATTGGTTGATACGCAGCGGAAAACCCGCTGGCAGTATTTCCGAAAAACAGTTTTGAGCGTTTGCCTGCTTTGTATACTCAATAACGCGTATGCGGCTCCCTGCGCAGGGTTTCCGCCCATCGTTTCATCGTCAGCCTGGCCATCGGCAGGTCGTGCGAGAGCCAGTTGCCGCACTCGTCCGGCGCGGCCCCGGGGATGTCCCCTTCGTAGGCGGCAATGAAATCCGCCATCGACAGGGCGATGGGCAGGGCCTGTTCCCCCGTCCATTCCCCAAACAGCAGCAGGTAGCAGCCCGTCCGGCACCCCATGGGGCCGAAGTAGAGGATGTACTCCTTCCACTCGCTGCTGCGCAGGAAGGTCGCTCCCAGGTGCTCGATGGTATGGAGGGCCGGGACGTCCACCACGGGCTCCCGGTTCGGCGCGGTCAGCCGCAGGTCCAGCGTGGTGACGGCCGTGCCGTTCCACCGGTCCACGCGGGAAACATACACCCCGGGGAGCAGGGTCTCGTGATGGATCTGAAAAGACGCGATTTTTTCCATGCTGTTTGATTCCTTTCCTGATTCGGCCGGTCAGCCCTCGTAGATAAAGTCGATGAACTTCCTGATTTCCCGGTCCCAAAAACCCCATTCATGGACGGCGTCCGGTTCGTCATAACGGGTCACATCCCAGCCGTTTTCCCGGAGCGCCGGAACGAATTCCTGGTGACTGCCGTACAGAAAATCCTTTGTGCCGCAGCTGACATAGAGGCGGGGCTTGCGCTCGGCGGCGGCATTTTTCTTCATCAGCCAGAAGAGATCCACCTCTGTCCCGGTGACGTCTTTCTTTCGCCCAAAGATCGCCGCCGCCCTTCCGTCCTTCGCGTGATGGGTTAAAATCCGCTCGATCTGGACCGCTCCGCTAAAGCTCGCCGCCGCCGCAAACCGTTCGGGATAGGTCAGCGCCAGCCTCATCGCGCCGTACCCGCCCATGCTGAGGCCAGCCACGAAGGTATTTTCCGGCCGGTCGCTGAGCCGAAGGAAGCGGTGCATGGTCGCCGGCAGCTCCTCGCTCACATAGTCCCAGTAGCGTTCGCCGTGGGCTTCGTTGCAGTAAAAGCTGTGGTTGACCGCCGGCATGATCACGGCCAGGTTGTGGGCCGCCGCGTACCGTTCCACAGACGTCCTTCTCATCCAGATGCTGTGATCGTCGCTGTAGCCGTGAAGCAGGTACAGCACCGCGGGCAGCTGGTCTGACGCCCCGGCTTCCAGGCCGATTCCCTGATTGGCCTCAGGAAGAATCACGTTCACGGTGGACGCCACGTTCAGAGCGCCCGAAAAAAACTGAATCTGTAAAAATGCCATTGTCCTTATCCCTCCCGAAGGTTCGTCGGTCAAATGCGAGAAAATCATCAGACGCCCAGCGCCGCTATCTGTCTGCCGCCCTTTCCTTGAGGGCTCGGTATACTTCCTTCTGCTTGGGCAGGCGGTCCCAGGGCTTGTAGCGGGCGGCGTATTCCCGCCGGAAGCCTTCCGCCGCCTGCTGGGTCAGAAACGGAATCAGCGGGAGGGCGTGGCGCTCCACAGCCCGCAGCATCCATTCCGCGGCCAGGGGCCAGTCCACCCCTTCCCCAGGGCAAAGCAGGGTCCGCACTGCCCGGGCCGCTTCCTGCGGGGGCGGCAGAAGGGCGCAGAGCTCCCCCACGGCCGCTTCCAGCCTTTCGTCCAGCCGGTCGTGGCAGGAATCGTCCTTGAGCGAGGAACCTACCCCGAACAGCCCGCCCAGCGGGTTTTTCTTTTGCTCGTAGCGCTCCAGGTCCCGCCGGTAATCAGCAAAGGCCGATTCCAGCTCCCGGAGAAGCTCGTCCAGTCCGCGCAGGGCCTCATCCATGTTTTGGTTCATTTGATGGCCTCGTCGTCGTGTTTTTGTTTTTCCTCTTTGCCTGCATCCTTCCATACCCGGAAGGCGTACACCCCGATCCCCGCGGCGGCGATCACGAACAGGGCGATGAACAGATACCGCATGAACGGCGTCATCGTCGTTTCCGTATCCCCCCGGTGGTCGAACAGCTGCCAGGACAGGTAAAGCAGATACCCCGCCGCGACGGCCAGCAGACCGGCCCTTGATTTCCCGTTATTCAAAATGTTTCCGCCTTTCAGCATAACTCCCGTGACCGGCGGCCACGGGAGTTTTTGTGGTTGTATACGTTTCGTTTAGCTGCTCTTCTTCTTGGATACGATGTCGAACACCACGGCCGCCAGCAGGACGAAGCCCTTGATGACGCGCTGGTAGTTGGCGTCCAGACTGATGAGGCTCATGCCCAAATTGATGACGCCGATCAGCGTCGCCCCGATCACCATGCCCAGCACCGTGCCGGCCCCGCCGCTGGCGGAAACGCCGCCGACGACGCAGGCGGAGATGGCGTCCATCTCAAAGTTCTTGCCCACGTCCGCGTAGGCCGACTGGGAACGGGCCAGAACGGTCATCGTCGCGATGGTCGTGAGGACCGCCATGTTGAGGTAGGCCAGGAACATGATCCGCTTGGTGTTGACGCCGGAGAGCCTGGCGGCCTCCATGTTGCCGCCCACCACATAGAAGTGGCGGCCGATGGTGGTCTTGCTGGTGATGAAGCTGTAGATCAGGATGATGCCGGCCACCCACAAAAGCGTCGTGGGAATGCCGCCGTCCATGGCCAGCCGGGTCATGACCAGCAGGATCACGGCCGCGCCTGCGCCGCTCTTGATCGCGGCGGTGCGCATGCTGTCCGCCTCATAGCCCTTGGCGAGGCGGTTTTTCCGCGTCATGAAGATGATCAGGACGACCGCCGCGGCGAGTATCGCGCCGAACAGGAAGCAGGGCCAGTTGAACACGCCCTTCTCCGTGGGGAAGATGCGGCCGTAGAACAGGTTCAGAAAATCCGTCTTGGAGGCAAAGGACAGCGAGCCCGTCTTGGAGTTGGCGGACAGGATCGACGTGCCCAGCCCGCGGAAGGACAGGAAGCCCGCCAGCGTGGCGATCCACGGCGGAATATGGACGTAGGCGATCAGGAAGCCCAGGCCGACGCCGTAGGCGATGCCGATCAACAGCATCAGCAGCAGGGAAACCCCGGTGCTCAGCCCGTTGATGACCATGAACACGCCGCCCAGCGCACCCAGCAGGCAGACGAAAGCGCCGCAGCTCAGGTCGATGTTGCCGCCGGTCAGCATGCACATCAGCATACCCGCGCCCAGGATGTACACGTAAGCGTTCTGGTTGATGAGCTCCGTAAAGCTGGAAGGGCTGAAAATACCGCCCTTGGTCATGATCAGGAAAAACAGGTACACGAGAACCAGGATAATGAGCATCGCGTTCTTTTTGAGCACAGCCAGCAGCGATTGTTTATTCATCTTGACGTCCTCCTTTCCCTGTTACCGTTTCTGGCGCTTGGACAGCACGTCGAACATGACCGCGATCAAAAGGACGATGCCTTTGACGACCTTCTGGTAGTTGGCGTCCACGCCGACGATCATCATGCCCTTGTTGATGACGCCCATCAGCAGCGCGCCGATGATCATGCCGGAGACCTTGCCGGTGCCGCCGTAGGCGGAAGCGCCGCCGATAAAGCAGGAAGCGATGGCGTCCATCTCGTAGCCTTCGCCGTAGACCGGGTCGATGCCCTTGGCGCGGCCCGCCGTCAGGATGCCGGCCAGGCCGGCCAGCAGGCCGATGTTGGCGTAGGCGAACCAGTAGACGTTCCGGGTTTTGACGCCGGACAGGGCGGTGGCCTTTTCATTGCCGCCGACGGCATACAGGTGGCGGCCCATGGCGGTCTTGGTGGTCACGTAGGCGTAGATGCCCAGCACCAGCGCGATCCAGATCAGCACCATGGGGAAGCCGCGGTAGCACGCCAGCTGGAAGCCCAGCCAGACGGTCAGAGCGGCGATCAGCACGGTGGATACGATCTGCCCGGGGACAGACTGGCTGATCCCGAGCTTTTTCTGCACGAGGATTTTCCGGACCTTGAACACCACGAAGACCACCGCGGCGATCAGGGCGATGCACATGCAGGTGACGTTGAACTTCGTGACGAAGTTAGGCCCGATCAGCCCGCTCAAAAAAGCGTTGTCCTTGGTAAAGGTATCGTTGAGCCCGGGGAACCAGGTCCGCATCACGTCCGGGATATAGCTGGTCTTGCCGTTGCCGAAGACGTCCAGGAAGCTCTGGTTGGTAATATCGACCCTCAGGCCGTTCAAGACCACGTTGGTAAACCCGCGGAAGGCGTACATGCCCGCCAGGGTGGCGATAAAGGCCGGCACCTTGAGCTTGGCGATCCAGAAGCCCTGGAAGGCGCCGATGGCCAGGCCGATCAAAAGCATCACCAGCACGGTCAGCCACATGTTCGCCCCGGAGGCCATCATCGTGCAGCCGACGGCGGCGGTAAAGCAGACCACCGAGCCGACCGACAGGTCGATGTTGCCGCCGGTCAGGATGCACAAAAGCATACCGGTGGCCAGCACGAAGACGTAGGCGTTTTCCGCGATCAGGCCGGTGATCATGGAGGGCTGCAGGATCTGCCCCTGCTTGCCCGGCCAGAAATAGAACACGATCGTCACGACCACCAGGGCCAGGGTCATCGTATATTTCTGGAAAAACGCGCCGACCTTGTATTTCTGCATGAATTCGGAAACGGTCTGTTTCCCGTTCGGGGAGGTATGATCCATCACACTCATCGTCACGCACCCCTTCCTGATCTGAGAATGACCTGCATGATGTTTTCCTGGGTCGCTTCCTCGGCCTTCATTTCCCCGACGATCCGCGCCTCGTTCATGATGTAGATGCGGTCGCTCATGCCCAGGACCTCCGGAAGCTCGGAGGAAATCAGCACCACGCATTTGCCCGCCGCCGCCAGGTCGTTGATGATGCAGTAAATCTCATACTTGGCGCCGACGTCGATGCCGCGGGTCGGCTCGTCCAGCAGCAGCACGTCGGGCTCGGCAAACATCCACTTGGCCAGCAGCACCTTCTGCTGGTTGCCGCCGGACAGGTTGCCCACTAGCTGCTCCACCGACGGGGTCTTGATGCGGAGCTTTTCGCGGTACTCTTCCGCCACGGCGTATTCCTTGTCGCCGTCGATGACGGTATGGGAGGAAATGGCGTCCAGGTTGGCCAGGGAGGTGTTCACCTTGATGGACTGGGACAGGACCAGGCCGTTCCCCTTGCGGTCCTCGGTGACATAGGCGATCTTGTGCCGGATGGCGTCCGCCTCGCTTTTTTTCAGCTTGACGTGCTTGCCGTTCAGCTTGAGCTCGCCGGAAAAATTGACGCCGTAGCTCTGGCCGAAAATGCTCATGGCAAGCTCCGTGCGCCCGGCGCCCATCAGGCCGTAAATGCCGACCACCTCGCCCTTTCGGACGTAGAGGGAAACGTCGTCCACCACCTTGCGCTCCGGGTACAGGGGATGATGGACCGTCCAGTGGCTGACCTCCATCTCCACGTCGCCGATCTTCACGCCTTCGCGCTTGGGGAAGCGGTTGGTCATCTCGCGGCCGACCATGCCCTTGATGATCCTTTCCTCGCTAACCGGCTCCTTGCCGTGGTTGTCGATGGTTTCGATGGTCGTGCCGTCCCGGATGACGGTTATCTTGTCCGCGACGTAGGAGACCTCGTTGAGCTTGTGGGTGATGATGATCATCGTCATCCCCTGCTTTTTAAAGCTGAGCATGAGGTCCAGCAGCGCGCGGGAGTCTTCTTCGTTCAGGGAGGACGTAGGTTCGTCCAAAATCAGCAGCCTTGCCTTCTTGGCCAGGGCCTTGGCGATTTCCACCAGCTGCTGCTTGCCGGTGCCGATCGTCTTGACCTGCACCTTCGAGCTTTCCGACAGGCCGACCATTTTCAGGTACTTGTCGGCTTCGGAATAGGTTTTGTTCCAGTCAATCGCGTACTTGTGTCCGCATTCGTTGCCCAGGTACATGTTTTCGCCGATCGTCATCTCGGGCACCAGGGCCAGTTCCTGGTGAATGATGACGATGCCCAGCTTTTCCGAATCCTTGATGTTGGAAAACCTGCAGACCTGCCCGTCGTAAATGATGTCCCCCTCGTAGGTGCCGTGGGGATAAATGCCGCTCAGCACGTTCATCAGGGTGGACTTTCCCGCGCCGTTTTCCCCGACCAGGGCGTGAATTTCCCCTTCTTCCACCTGGAGGTTCACGTTGTCCAGCGCCTTGACGCCCGGGAAGGTCTTCGTGATGTTCTTCATTTCCAGCAGAATCTTGGCCATGGTATTCCTCCGCCTGTTCCGTCAGATGAATCAATTCCTCTTTTCCAAACGATGCAGGCGGGCACGGCCCGCCTGCATCGCATTGAAAGAGTACCGGTGGATTACTGGATGTCTTCCAGCTTGTAGTAACCGGAGTCGATCAGCAGTTCCATATAGTTCTCCGCGCTGCCGAAGACGGGCTCGCACAGATAGGAAGGAACGGTGATCACGTTGTTGTTGTAGGT